>CAYSUA010000451.1:0-4108 GCA_964433795.1 uncultured Desulfobacteraceae bacterium
ATGGAAGGCTGACATCATATTGACCTTTAAACCCGAAACACCAGGCAAAGGAGATTGAAATGGAAGCGATTTTCGGTATTGTTCCTCCGATGGTAACCCCATTTGATTCCCAAGGACAAATTGATAAGACCCTTCTTCGCAACGATTTACGTTATTTGATTAATACCGCAAACGTGCACGGCATAGCCGTATGCGGAAGTACAGGAGAAGGGCATACGCTCTCGACTGAAGAAACCCGGCAGATTGCGGAAATTGCCGTAGAGGAAGCCGCGGGAAAGGTGCCTGTCATCACGGGTATCATTGCAAACAGTACCCGTACGGTGGTCGAACGCGGGAAAGCATTGGCTGACTTGGGCGTGGCGGCTTTGCAGGTAACTCCGGTCCATTATCTGTTTCGTCCCACGGATCAAGAGATGCAGGCTTTTTTTACTGAAATTTCCCAGGCCACCGGTTTACCGGTGATCATCTATAATGTTGTTCCCTGGACCTATCTGTCTCCCGAGTTGCTGGCCAAAATAATTACAGAGGAAGACGGGGTTATCGGGGTTAAACAAAGTGCCGGAGACCTGAAGCTGCTTGCCGATCTATTGTTGCAGCTGGGTGATAGCGGAAAAATCATGTCTGCTGTGGATGCACTGCTTTATCCCTCCTTTGCCTTGGGAGCACACGGCGCCATTGCAGCGATCCTCTCTGCGGTGCCGGAAGCGTGTGTTCAGCTCTGGGATGCGGTCAAAGCCGGCGAGCATGGAAAAGCCCTTGAGCTGCACGCCAAACTGCTTCCGGTATGGAATGCAATCGTGGGTGATAATCTGCCGGCCAATGTCAAATTTGCCATGGAAATACAGGGCCGGCCGGCCGGGAAACCCAGGGCTCCCATGCCGCCGTCTTCTGAAGAACAACAAGCCTGCATCCGGAAGGCGATAGACGGTGTGCGAAACGCTTGAGTGAGAGGAAATTAGCGATGGAAAACAAAAGCACGATTCAAATGACCGGCGGTGAGGCCCTGGCTAAAATGCTGGGGATCTACGAAACCAAGATTATGTTCGGGATCGGAGGCTTTCAGCTGCTGCCCTTTTATGATGCCATAAGCAGGCAAGGCAACCGGAATCCGCGACATATCCTGGTCAATGACGAGCGATCCGGAGCATATGCTGCGGATGCATATGCCAGAGTCTCAGGCAGACCCGGCGTTTGTGACGGTACCATGGGACCCGGGGCGACTAACTTGACCAACGGGTTGATTGAAGCGCATGGTGCAGGCATCCCGATGGTCGCCGTCATCGGAGACAGCAACCGTGATCATTCTTTCAAGAATATGACACAGGAGACCAGGCAAAAAGAGGTTCTGTCTCCGATAGTAAAAGAATTCATTATGGTGGAACGGGGCCATCGAATACCGGAGCTGACAAGAAGAGCATTTCTAACCGCCACCAGCGGCCGTCCGGGCCCGGTTATTTTGAGCGTCCCGGAAAACGTGGCGCATGGAATGTGGGATTTCAGTGAAGATGGGTTCCATGTTCATCCGGACAGCCTTGATATTCCGGCATTTCGGATTCGGCCGGACTCTGAAACCGTTCAAAAGGCCGCCGCATTAATCAGCCGGTCGGATCGCCCCGTGTTACTGGTCGGCGGCGGTATTCATTTATCCGGAGCATACAGGGAATTAAGCGAATTTGCCGAATCTCTCAACATCCCCGTTGCCCACACATTAAGCGGCAAGGGATGTCTGACAGGAAATCATCCCCTTTGTATCCATTTGTTCGGCCGTTACGATCGGTTTGCAAACGAACTCATCCAAGAGGCGGACTTGCTTATCGGGTTGGGATTTAAATTCGGTGAGATCGCCACGAGCCGATACTCTCTGATACCATCGCACATTCCGGTTATTCACATCGATATCTCTCCGGAAGAAATCGGTAAACACCAGACCATCGAAGTGGGTATGTGGGCCGACTGTAAACTCGCCTTGCAAGACCTTTTGGATGAAATGAGCGAAAACATCCCGAAGCAAAAAAAGAAGCGGAAAGAATATGCCGACCAAATCTTGAAGATGCAACAACAGTGGCGGGAAGCCAACCGGGCAAGGTTGTTTTCGGAAGAAAATCCACTGACAATGAGCCGGGTTTGCGCCGAACTGAGCCGGGCAATACCCGCTGACGGCATCTTGCTGGCGGACGGAGGATTTGCCGCCCACTGGACCGGTCTTTTATATGACACTCCCGGGACCGGAAGAACCTATATAGCCAACCGCGGAAATGCATCCATCGGATACGGTATTCCGGGCGGAATGGGAGCCCAGCTGGCTGCCGGTCAAATACCGGTTGTTGCAGTTACAGGAGACGGCGGTTGCAACATGAGTCTTGGAGACTTGGAAACCGTCATCCGGGAAAAAATTCCGGTAACCGTGCTGGTGGTAAATAATGCGGCATCCGGTTATGTTAAAGCGCTTCAGCACTCCATGTTTAAACGCTATCAATCTTCCGACCTGCTTGACATGAATTACGCGGAAATTTTCAAATCCATGGGAGGCCGAAGCGTTCGGGTTGAAACCCCGGAGACACTTGAAGGCGCTCTGCGCGAAGGAATTGCCGAAAAAACCGCCCCGGTTCTCATTGACATGGTAACAACCCGAGATCCTGAATTCATGCTGCCGGCCGCAGATGCCCGCACCCGAAAGAAGAATTAATATCGGTAAAATCATTAGGGAAAAGAGGAAATAGACATGGCAGAAAGAAAACCGCGGTTGGAAGGTAAAATTGCTATTGTAACAGGTGCGGGATCCCGGGGGCCGGGTACCGGGAATGGAAAGGCAACGGCTATTCTCTTTGCTCGAGAAGGCGCCAAAGTTCTGCTGGTGGATTTATTTGAAGAGCGCGCCTTGGAGACACACCGCATCATCCAGGAAAAAGGTGGAGAAAGCATTGTATTCGAAGCTGATTTAACTAAAGAGAATAAAGCCCGGGAAATGGTGGAATACACGATCAAACAATACGGCAGACTGGATATTCTGCATAACAATGTCGGCATCGGCATGCCCGGATCTGTCCTTGACATGACGGAAGAGGATTGGGACCTCATCCTGGCTGTCAACGTGAAAAGCATGGCATTTTCCAGTAAATACGCCATCCCGAAGATGATGGAAAGCGGAGGTGGCTCCATAATCAACATCTCTTCCATAGCCGCAATGCGGGGCCTCGGCATCGCTGCCTACGCATTAACCAAAGGCGGTATTATCGCGTTAACGAGGACCATGGCTGTTCAGCATGCCAGGGACAACATTCGGGTAAACTGCATCGCTCCCGGAACCGTCTATACCCCCCTTGTTGCTGAGGGTTTAACCGAGGAGGGTCGAGCCTTGCGTCGGGACAGTGTACCCCTGGGTACCGAAGGGACCGCATGGGATATCGGTTGGGCAGCGGTCTATCTCGCAAGTGAGGAGGCACGATGGGTAACCGGTGTTGTTTTACCCGTTGACGGTGGGCTGACCATCACTACAGTACCGACCGTTACGCGATCGGATTTTGAAAAACTACAATGATCCGCATGGGTCATTTAAACGCGAATGGAAAGCAACCCGCTTTACCGAAAAAGGGTCTATTGACAGTCTGATACCCCTTTGGTAATTGAGTCCACAGCTTTACAGGCATCCTTCCTGTCACCTGTACCGCAATCAACAATCAGTATATGGGGGTATTTTTTATGCCAGATTCGACAATCGATTTGTCTTCGTCTTTCGGTCCACTGCCGTTGCAGGCCGGCGCAACCTCGATCGGCGGATTGTTTCGCAACCGCGCCCGAATTGACCGTGACGCTGTCGCACTGATTGAGGGTGAGTATCGACTCAGTTTCGGGGAACTCAATAGCCGGGTGAACCGGTTAGCGCATGTGCTTGCAAAAGAGGGGGTTCAGCGAGGCGATCGAATCGCCATTTTGAGCCGCAACTGCACCGCCTATGTGGAGGTCGAATTGGCGGCGGCAAAGCTCGGCGCAATGGTTGCGGCAATCAACTGGCGTCTCGCCGATCCCGAACTAATTCACTGCATCAATCTTGCAGATTCAAGTATTCTGCTTGTGGCCGAGGACTATATCGATACGGTCAATCGACTGG
>CAYSUA010000451.1:4158-5360 GCA_964433795.1 uncultured Desulfobacteraceae bacterium
CGCCGATTACGAGGCACGCCTGGCACGAGCAGAATCTACCGAACCGCCCGAACAGGCACAGAGCGAAGACGGCCTGGTGATCCTCTACACCAGCGGTACCACCGGACTGCCCAAAGGAGCTGTGATCAGTCATCGCGCAATGATTGCGCGAGGCCTGGTTTACATGTTGGAGTTCGGTTTGGCTAAAGACGAAGCATTTGTTGCCTGGGCGCCCCTTTTTCACATGGCATCCACCGATCATGCGCTTGGAAATTTGCTGCGCGGCAGCCCGGTCATCATTACGGACGGCTATAATGCAGAATCGCTATTGGAAATCATCGAGAAAGAACGGCTCGGCTGGCTGCCTTTGATACCCGGTATGATCGATGATTTCCTGGGCGTATTACGTGAACAACCAATCAAGCCGCACGGCATCCGATTGATCGGTGCCATGGCAGACCTGGTGGCACCGCATCAGATCGCCGAAATCACCGAGCTTCTACAGGCACCATATGTTAACTCATTCGGATCCACCGAAACCGGTTTACCCCCGGCTACGGGCGGGTTGATCCCGATCGGTGAGGTGCCCACGGACCTTGGAAAACGGCAGACTTCATTCTGTGAAGTGCGGCTGGTGGACGAGATGGATCGTGAAGTGCCTGATGGGGTGCCGGGTGACTGTGCGATCCGCGGGCCCACACTGTTCAGCGGATATTGGCGGGCACCCGAAGTCAATGCCAAGGATTTTAGAGGCGGCTGGTTCCATATGGGAGATGTGTTTGTCCGGCGGCCCGATGGAAAGTTCGATTTCAAGGATCGCGCTAAATACATGATCAAGTCCGGCGGCGAGAACATCTATCCGGCGGAAATCGAGCGGGTTTTGCTGGCCGATGCCAGGGTCGATGATGCGGTGGTGGTCCGGCGGTCCGATTCGAACTGGGGTGAAGTGCCGGTTGCGGCGATTGCAAGAAATGACGACTCGCTGGACGGGAAAGAATTGCTTGCACGCTGCCGCAAGGAGTTGGCCGGATACAAGCAGCCCAAAGAAATCCGCTTTGTCGGCTTCGACGAACTCCCACGGAGCACCACAGGCAAGATCCAGCGACATGAGGTGGAAAACTGGTTTAAGCCGCCAGCCGATGAGACACCGGAATAGAGCGCGCTTATAGTTTTAAGCGGTTATACATAAAGCCAAAATTGTTTACAAGAATAGGCTTTGGAGG
>CAYSUA010000452.1:0-5338 GCA_964433795.1 uncultured Desulfobacteraceae bacterium
GGCGCGCATCAAACTGATGACCTCAAAGATCGGTCAATTGGAGCATACGTTTGATAAACTGTATGAAAACGGGTGGTATTTTGCCATGGCCCATTATCTGAGCGTTGAACATAATAGTATGATTCCATATGCTTGGTTTTGGACGCTGTTCGGTGTCAATGTGGCGGATATTTTTTTGGGAAAGGCTTTCCGCCGGGTGTTCAATCGGGAGCCGGATGATATGGGACCTTTCGAGAGAAAACTCCGGGTTGTTTCAGGCCGAAGAAACACCTACATATGGACATTGCTCCCTTTTGTCGTATTCCATTCCTTTTATGCCGGTTATATCTTGATTACCCTCTACGGTGTCGCTTCAATCGCCATAAAACTGTGGCGGTTTTTTGTGCATAAAAAAGGACGCAAAAATTCACCCGGTTAAATAGTCTGTAGATTCAACACGGCAAACACTGGTAAACGCAGATAAAAAAGTTTCTCACAGAGCACGCTGAGTGCACAGAGTTAATGATCTGAATCCCTGAGAGGGGGATTCAGCTCATGCAGACATCCCGCTTTCGCGGGAGATATTTGCACTGGAATACCTCGCATATTCACTTCTCCGCCGGAGGCAGGCTGAGAATTTGTTCTGATTTCTCCTTCTCAAGAAATCAGAACAATCTTCATATCTCTCTGTGCTCTCTGAGAGCTCGAGCGAAGCGGGCGAGAGAGATTTTAAATGGCATTGGATATGGCGGCTTCCAGTTTGGCAAGAGCACCTGAATAGAAATGATCCGCAAATTCTATCTTTTTAAATTGCGATTCCGGATTCCAGTTCGGAATCATTGTTTGAATCAGTCCTGCCGGAGCAATTTCATCCCGATCGCCGGTCACCACCAGCTTGAGACACGAAAGTGGGGTGATATTCTTAAAATCGATAAACGCAACGGGCGGCGATACCATCAATATATTGCCGTTTGATATAACTGAACAGCCCAGTAGGGCAATTATCCATGCGCCGAAGGAATATCCCGCAAGATCGATGGGGCCGGATCCGTTTTCTTTCAGATATGAAACAGCCGAAAGCACGTCCCGCTTCTCTCCCGGGCCATCATCGTAACTCCCATGGCTGTTGCCGACGCCTCTGAAATTAAACCGCAAGGTGGTATAGTCTTTGGATTTATAGGCGCGAGCGATAGCTTCCACCACCGGATTATACATATCACCACCGTACAAGGGATGCGGGTGGGTAATAACCACGCCCTTTCCGCTATTTCCCTGATCCAGAAGCCCTTCCAACTGGTTATCTCCGGAATCGAACTGAACGAGTTTTTCCATTTGCCTCCTACCTTTCGCTGCGCTTCGACTCGTGTCAAACTGTCACTATATAATGATAAACCGTAAAAGGAATCAATAGTGACAATAATATATGAATTAATCGCAGATTGCCGCTGATGATTTAAAAACAAGAATATCTCTCGCAGAGCACGCAGAGAACTCAGAGTTTTTGAGCTGAATCCCTGAGAGGGGGATTCAGCTCAAGCTGGTATCCCGCTTTCGCGAAAAAGCATGAGTACAGATTATGAATTTGACAATGTATCTACGATGTGGCATTTTTTTATAAAGCAGTTCGATTCTTAAACTCGGTATTCCCAATCGAAAGATAAAGGCGGCAGACGCTCAATTCAGCAACATAAGTGTTGCGTATTTTTTCTTTCTAATGTGCTTGTTCCATATATCAGTTTGATGAAGCATTTATGACCGGGTCATTTTATTTTGAATCAAGCAAACCCTTTATTTACTGGGACCTCCCATTTTTTAAATAGATCGCATTGTCTGAAACAAAGTTATACAAAGTGATGTTTTTTTTAAACAAAGGAGGAAAATGATGACAAAGAATAGCATTAAAGGACTGATGGTGTTGATGGTTGTCGGTTTGTTTGTACTATCTTCCGGTATTGTTTTGGCTGCTAAACCGATTATCATCGGCAGTCCGCTTTCCACGGCCTATCTCTACGGCTGGGACGCGGAACGAGGCATTAAACTGGCAATAGAGGAGATCAACGCCAAGGGAGGGGTGAACGTCGGTGGTACAAAACGGCCCTTCACGGTGGAGGTCATCGATACGAGGGACCTGGAACCGGGCGTTCCGGTCAGTGAGGCCCTTCTTGCAGTGGAAAAGCTGATTTTGGATAAAAAGGCCGATTTTATTATGGGCGGACCGGTACGTTCAGAGGCGGCCCTGGCGGCCATGTCTCTTTTATCCAAATATAAGAAAGTCTCTATTTTGACCACCGGTGTTTTAACACCCAAATATCATGCCACGGTGGCCAAGCAGTATGACAAGTTTAAATACTGCTTTCGCATCCATGGCGAGGCCAAAAACCTCGTGGGTGAAATGTTTGCCAACTTCACCGAACTGAAAGATAAATACGGATTCAACAATCTGTTTATTATTGCCCAGGATGTCTCCCATGCGCGGGGTGCGGCCAAGGTGATGAACGCTGTGGCCGGGAAAAAAGGCTGGAATGTGACCGGCATAGAGATCTATCCCACCGGGGCCAGCGATTTTTCCATGGGTCTGCTCAAAGCCAAAAAGACCCAATCGGAAATCATCAATATCTGGATGGATATGCCGGAAAGTGCAATCCTGCTGAAGCAGTGGTATGAGATGAAAATTCCGGCCCTCCCGTTCGGTTCAACCCTTGCGGCGGCCGAGCAACCCGGTTTTTGGAAAGCGACCGACGGTAAGGGGGAATATACCCTCTGCAATGTGGTCAACGCCGGAAACGCTCCCTCCGACGCCACCCCGTGGACCATGAAATTCTATAATGCTTATGCCAAGAAGTGGGGTGTGGAGCCGGAAGGCTTGGGAACGTCCAGCAGCTACATGGCGGTTTACGTGTTGCGGGATGCCATTGAACGAGCGGGGAGCCTGGATTCGGACAAGATCGTGGCGGAACTGGAAAAAACAGACATCATGGGTGTTTATGGACGACTCCGTTTTGACCCCAAGAGCCACCAGGTCATTCCGGCCCTGGACCCGAAAGACGGCGCCGTGGGAAGCATTCTTCAATGGCAGGCCGGAAAGCGGGTAGTGGTCTATCCCAAAAGCATCGCCAAGGGCAACATTCAGCTGCCACCGTGGATGAAAAAATAAACCTTCAAATCCAGGGGGCAGAGCCTCGGAAAAGGCTGTGAATTCCGGTCACAGGCCCATGAACCCTGGAACTAATCTGGAGTACTGGAATACTGGAGTGCTGGAGATAGCGATAACATCCAACAATCCATTCATCCAGTACTCCATTACTCCAAAACTCCATTTCGCCATATTTTCAGGCTGAGAATGTCATGGAAATTTTGATCTATGGAACCATAAACAGTGTTTCACTGGCGCTTTACGCCCTGGGATTCGCCATGGTCTACGGTGTCAGCCGCCTGCCCAATTTCGCCCACGGCGCCCTGTTTGTGATCAGCGGGTTTATCACCTGGAGCTTCCTGAATTCCCTGGGGTTAAACTACTTGGTGAGCATTGTTTTGGCGATGGTTGCGACCGGAATCATCGGTGCTTTGATGTATCATTTTATTCTTATCAGGGTCCGGGGAATGGCCATCTCCGAAATCATAGCTTCCTACGCCATTGGGCTGGCAATATTGGAAGGGCTCAGATGGGGCGGGTTCAAGGGTATGACCTATACGCTGCCGGCGTTTATAGAGGGCAGCACGGAACTGGCCGGAGTGCCGGTGGACTATCAGCGTCTGTTGGTGGTCGGTATCGGGGCGGTGGTGGTGGCCTTGCTGTGGTTGTTCACCCACTATACGCGCATCGGATTGGCGCTGCGCGGGATGGCTCAGGATGAGCGCGCCGCCATGATGCTGGGAATCGACTCCGACCGGATGGCGGTGGCGGCCATGGGGTTCGGTTCCATGCTGGCGGCTCTGGCCGCCATCATATTGCTCCCGCTGGGCAATATTGTGGTGGAGGCCGGGTATAATATCCTGATTCTGGCCATTGCCGTCTGTATCGTGGGTGGTTTGGGAAGCTGGATGGGTGCCGTGCTGGCTGCGTTTCTGATCGGTTTCGCCCAGATACTAACCGTCGTATATCTGGGTGCCCACTACCAGATGGTCGTCGCATTATCGGCTATCATTTTAACCCTGATTCTAAAGCCGTCCGGGCTCTTCGGCCGGCAGAAAGAACTGGAAGAAAGGGTATAATCGTGAGCAACGAACAACAGCGCAAAGAGCGCATCGACCGCGGCATCAAGGTGCGCACCGACGGAATCTATGCCTTGATGTCGTTGAGAGAGTTGTCTTATTTAACCCTGCCCCGCCTTGTGCTGATTGCGGGCATGCTGGTTTTGCCGGTGGCGTTGACCAGCATGTACTGGCAGCGTGTTATTACCATCGCGTGCATCTATGCCCTGCTGGCCCTCAGTTTCGATTTCCTTGCCCATTTTCTAGGCCTGGTATCCCTCGGAGGAGCCTTTTTTATAGGCGTGGGAGGATATTTAGCCGCTGTATTCAACACTTATTTCGGATGGCCCATCTTCTTAACTATTCCGGTTGCGACCCTCATGGGAGCTTCGTTCTGCACCCTCGTACTGCTCCCCTGCCTTCCTTTAAGGGGAGTTTATTTCGCCATTGTAACGCTCATGTATCCGCTCTTTATGACCCGTCTCATAGAGGCCCTGGATATCCTGGGGGGAACGGACGGAATCATGGGACTGGACAGTTTTCCGAGTGCATGGATTGAGCGGTATTTCGTGATTCTGATGCTCCTTATTTTTCTGTTCGGAATGAGGCGGCTCGTGAATACGGATCTCGGTCTGGTTTTCCGTGCGGTCAAGGACAATGACCAGGCGGTCAAGGCATCCGGCATGAGTATCACCTTCTACAAGGCGATTGCCGTGTTTATTGCATCCGCCATGGGTTGTCTGGGAGGGGCCTGCCTGGTGCACATCTATATGTGGTCGGGGATGTCCCTGTTTGCCCTGGATTTTTCCATTATTCCCATCGCAGCAACGGTGATCGGGGGCGGGGGCACTCTGGTGGGTCCGGTGCTCGGCTCCCTGATTCTCGTGCCGGCATCAGAACTGCTCCGGGAGTTCGGGACCCTGCGGATCGTTTTTTATGCACTCATCCTCGTAGGGTTCATCATCTTCCGTAGCGAAGGGATCATGGTATACGGACGGCGGAAATATCATCAATTCGAAAGGTGGGTCAAAGTATGAGCGCAGAGCCGATCCTCGATGTCAGAGAGGTTACCAAGACCTTCGGCGGGATTCTAGCCCTCAATAACGTCAGCTTCCATGTTGATCAAGGGGAGATACTGGGGATCATCGGTCCCAATGGTTCAGGGAAG
>CAYSUA010000453.1:0-5321 GCA_964433795.1 uncultured Desulfobacteraceae bacterium
ATTAAAACAGAAAACAATCGAAAATCGAAAATCGAAAATCGAAAATTCCTAATCCTTCGGTTTTTCAGGTCACGAAGGGAGGTGTCGTCAACCAGTGAAACTTAATGAAAAGAAAAACGTCGTCTCAGGTCTGCATGAACGTCTAACAAGCGCCAAAGTGGTGATTGTTACCGATTATAAGGGTCTAGATGTCCCCACCATGAATCGTTTGAGAAGACAGCTCAGAGAGATCGAGTGCGAGTATATGGTGGTGAAAAACACGCTGCTGATCAGAGCGTCTGAAGAGACTGAAGTTGCACTCATCAAAGATATTTTCAAAGGCCCGAATGCCGTGGCGTTGAGCTACGAAGATCCGGTTGCCCCTGCGAAAGTACTGATGGATTTTGCCAAAGAAAACGAACGGCTTGAAATTAAAATAGGGGTGATGGACGGTCGGGTGCTCGATTTAAACACCATTAAAGCCTTATCGTCTTTGCCGTCCAGAGAAGTTCTCTTGGGGCAGCTGCTTTCAGCATTCAACGAGGTGCCTGCGTCTTTTGTTCGAGTACTGAGCGGTATTCCGCAGCAGTTTCTCAACGTGCTGCAGGCCATTAAGGATGAGAAAGAAGCAGCGTAAGGATTAAATGATCGTTATTCAAAAGAATGAAGAATCGGAGGAATTAAGAAGATGGCTGATATAACAAAAGAAGATGTCATTGAGTTCATATCAAATATGTCTGTTTTGGATTTGTCGGAACTCGTTAAAGAAATGGAAGATAAATTCGGCGTCTCCGCCGCCGCGCCTGTAGCCATGATGGCCGCAGCGCCCGGTGCAGGAGAAGCCGGTGCGGCAGCGGAAGAGAAGACCGAATTTGACGTTGTTCTCATTGCGGCCGGAGACAAGAAGATACAGGTGATTAAGGAAGTTCGCGCCATCACCGGACTGGGATTAAAGGATGCAAAGGCATTGGTGGATGACGCACCAAAAGCGGTTAAAGAAGCCGTTCCCAAAGATGAGGCGGAAAAGATAATGGCACAATTGGAGGAAGCGGGTGCACAGGTTGAGCTGAAGTGATCAAAATCCGCGGATCCATGGATATGGAATCTGCACATGGCTTTTGTGAAATGGGGTGGAAAGAGCTGATCGTTTCACCCCATATTCAAATGATTCGTTTTCCGAATATTTGGAGATAATATGACTGGAATGCCCAAGGCAAATAGAAGGATTAGAAAAGGTTTCGGTCGAATCAAGGAGGTTGTTGAAATCCCTGATTTGATCGGAATGCAACGGGAATCATACCGTCGGTTTCTGCAAATCGATGTTCCCCCGGAAAAGCGGGAAGAAATCGGTCTGCAGGCCGTATTTAAATCCGTATACCCCATCAAGGATTTTACGGGCAGCGCGTCGCTGGAATTTGTATCCTACCGATTCGGAGAAGTGAAACACAGCGTTGAGGAATGCATCCACCGGGGAATGACCTATGAACTGCCGGTTCGGATCACCGTCCGGCTGGTGGTATATGATGTGGGGAAAGAGACCGGTGTGTCCAATATCCGAGATATCAAGGAGCAGGAGATCTACTTCGGCACCATTCCCTTGATGACGGAAAAGGGAACATTCATTATCAACGGGACGGAACGGGTGGTGGTCAGCCAACTCCACCGTTCTTCGGGGGTCTTTTTTGATCACGATAAAGGGAAAACCCACTCCAGCGGAAAGATCATTTACGCATCCCGAATCATACCGGTTCGGGGATCATGGATCGACATGGAGATCGACCCCAAAGATGTCGTCTACATCCGTATCGACCGGCGCCGTAAATTTCCCGTCACCATTTTGTTCAAAGCCTTTGGTTATACCACCGAGGATCTTCTCAGCTATTTCTATGAAACCGAAAAGATCATGGTTCGGGGAAAACGATATTTAAAGGCGTTTGATCCGGACCACCTGAGATCACAACGGGCCAGTCGTGATGTCAAAGATCCGAAAACAGGTGACATTCTGGTCCGCAAAGGACGCATTTTTACCAAACGCGCCATTCGGCAACTGATATCCGGAAAAACGGATACCATTCCCATCAGCCCGGACGATGTTTTGGACCGTGTATTTGCCGCCACCATCATTGATCCCAAGAGTGGAGAGGCTCTGGTTCAATCCAACGAAGTGGTGGAAGACGAAGCCTTGACCAAGCTTAAAGATGCGGGTATCGACGAATTTGAAATCCTATTTATCGACGGGACTTCCAGCAGTGACTCGATTCGGAAAACCCTGCTTCAGGATAAGGTGGACAGCAAACAGGATGCGTTGATTGAGATTTATCGGCGCCTTCGTCCCGGCAATCCGGCAACGCCGGAAGTGGCCCAGGAATTCATCGACCATTTATTTTTTAAATCTTCCCATTATGATCTTTCCGGAGTGGGTCGATTAAAAATCAATCTTCGGCTGGGAATTGATACTCCGGTAACCGTCAACACGCTTCGAAAAGAGGATATCCTGCTCACCGCAAAAACATTGGTGGAACTGAGAGATACCCAAGGGGTCGTGGATGACATCGACCATCTGGGCAACCGAAGGGTGAGAGCGGTGGGTGAACTGCTCGAAAACCAATATCGGATCGGGTTGGTGCGGATGGAACGGGCCATCAAAGAGCGGATGAGCCTGCAAGAGGTTGATGCACTCATGCCGCATGATTTGGTAAACCCGAAACCGGTTTCGGCAGTGGTGAAAGAATTTTTCGGAACCAGCCAGCTCAGCCAATTCATGGACCAGACAAACCCCCTGTCAGAAACCACGCACAAGCGGCGGCTTAGCGCCCTCGGTCCCGGGGGACTCACGCGGGAGCGCGCCGGGTTTGAAGTGAGGGACGTTCATCCTTCCCATTACGGTCGGATTTGTCCCATTGAAACGCCCGAAGGGCCCAATATCGGCCTCATCGTCTCGCTGGGGACGTACGCACGGGTGAACAATTATGGATTCATCGAGACCCCGTACCGGGTGGTTAAAGGCGGCAAGGTCACCAATGAAGTCCGTATGTTAAGCGCATTTGAAGAAAAAGAGCACCCCATTGCCCAGGCCAATGCACCGATGGACGGTAAAGGGAAGTTTCTAAATCAGCTGGTTACCTCCCGGGTCGCCGGTGAATTCATGATGGTAAACCGGGAAGACATCGAATTGATGGACATCTCCCCCAACCAATTGGTAAGTGTTTCAGCGTCTCTTATTCCGTTTCTAGAAAATGACGACGCCAACCGGGCTCTGATGGGTTCCAATATGCAGCGGCAGGCCGTGCCGTTGATCAAGAGCGAAGCACCTTTGGTGGGGACCGGTATCGAAAAGGTCGTTGCAAAGGATTCCGGTGTGGCTGTGGTTGCGGATCGCGAGGGGGAAGTGGTGGACGTGGATGCATCCCGTATCGTAATGAAGCACGATCTTTCCGGGGGTGAATTTCAAAAACCGGTTACCATCTACAACCTGTCAAAATTTATCCGCTCCAATCAGAACACCTGTTTCAATCACCGCCCGGTGGTGAGAAAAGGACAGACTATCGAGGCCGGAGAAATCATTGCCGACGGTCCGGCAACGGACAAAGGCGAGTTGGCGCTGGGTAAGAATGTAACGGTGGCTTTCATGCCGTGGGGTGGATATAACTTTGAAGACTCGATTCTGGTGAGTGAACGACTGGTACGGGACGGCGTCTATACATCGGTTCACATTGAAGAGTTTGAAGTGGTGGCCAGAGACACCAAACTCGGTAAAGAAGAGATTACGCCGGATATTCCCAATGTGGGGGAAGAAGCTTTAAAAGATTTGGATGAGAGCGGTATTATCCGTCTCGGCGCCGAGGTCAATCCCGGCGACATACTGGTCGGGAAAATAACCCCCAAGGGAGAAACGCAGCTTTCGCCGGAAGAAAAGCTGCTGCGCGCCATTTTCGGAGAGAAAGCCGGCGATGTTAAAGATACCTCCCTTCGGGTGCCCCCGGGGGTTGAAGGAATTGTTATCGATGCAAAGGTCTTTTCCAGAAGAGGAATCGAGAAGGACGATCGGATTCGTGAAATCGAGGATGACGAAATCGCATCTTTGGAAAAGGACCGGGATGACGAACTGGCCGTATGCGAAAATCTGGCCCGGGGCCAGATCGCTAAACTGCTCACAGGTAAAAAACTCGACGCCCCGATTAAAAAAGGCAAAAAGGTTCTCCTCACGAAAACCGAAAAGATCGATGCGGAAAAACTTGCCAAAATTCCCATGGCTCAATTTGAAGGGGTCGTACTCAAGGATCCGCAACTCACCGAGCAGGTTCATGAAGTGCTGGAACAATATCGGAATCAGTGCGAGTTGAGCCGGTTGGCCTTTGAAAACCAAATCAGCCGGTATGAAAAGGGTGACGATTTACCACCGGGGGTCATTAAGCTGGTGAAAGTCTATGTGGCCATGAAACGGAAACTCTCGGTGGGGGATAAAATGGCAGGTCGGCATGGAAACAAGGGGGTGGTATCCCGGGTTCTTCCCCAAGAGGATATGCCCTATTTTGAGGATGGTACTCCTGTGGATATGGTCTTGAATCCTCTGGGCGTGCCATCACGTATGAATGTCGGGCAGATTCTCGAAATTCATTTGGGCCGGGCGGCAAAGAGCCTTGGCAATCAGATCAACGAGATGCTGGAAGCCAACAAGATCCGTGATTTGAAACGTAAGATGAAGCGGATTTTCGCAGGCTCGGATGCCGACAAAATGATCGACAAAATGAAAGAAGACGAAATTAAGGGTTTTGCACAAGAATACCAATACGGTGTCCATATGGCCACGCCTGTATTCGACGGTGCCAAAGAGGATGAAGTTAAAGTCCTTTTGGATGAAGCAGGCGTTAATCGTACCGGGCAGGCCACCCTCTACGACGGGCGCACCGGAGAACCGTTTGACGGTCAGATTACGGTGGGCACCATGTATATGCTGAAACTCCACCATCTTGTGGACGACAAAATCCATGCACGATCCATCGGCCCCTATTCGCTGGTTACCCAACAGCCGTTGGGCGGAAAAGCACAATTCGGCGGTCAGCGCTTGGGAGAGATGGAGGTCTGGGCCATGGAAGCCTATGGCGCCGCCCACGCTCTGCAAGAATTTCTCACCGTTAAATCGGATGACATGGCAGGTCGAACCCGGATGTATGAAAAGATTGTAAAAGGACAAAACGTACTGGAACCCGGTATTCCAGAGTCGTTTAGGGTTTTGACCAAGGAACTGCAGGCGTTGGGTTTAAATGTATCATTAATCGAATAAGAAGGAGATGACCTTGGAAGCTTTATACGATTTCTTCGCAAAACCGAAAGATCCCAGT
>CAYSUA010000454.1:0-5315 GCA_964433795.1 uncultured Desulfobacteraceae bacterium
AAGCGCCATTTTGCACTCTTCACACGCTACCCGGTCCCAGACAAAATCAACCGGAAGTTGTTCTTTGTTTCCACCCTTACAGGCAATGATCAAGAGAAAGAGAAAAACAAAAGCGGCTGTTTTAATTAAAAATCTTTCAGTCCTCATTTAAGAACCAGGTTCTTTGCCAGATAATGTAACCATCCGGCTTTAGCGGCTTTGATCATATACTGCCGGTTTATCTTTCTAAAATGGATAATATCTTTTCCTTTCTCCTGTCTCTTAAGTTCCTCAGCGGCCTGTTCGCTGTCTACCGGCAAAAACTCGACTCCCATCGGTCCCATGATTTCTGATCCGGTCACAAAAAAGGTCTTGCCGGCCTCAAGCCAGCTCTCTTTAAAATAATCCTTAAAATAAATCTTGGCAACGGGACCCGGCTTTATCCCGGCCTTTTCGGAAAAAAGCAGATACACCAACAGCCCGATAGCACTGTCAAATGCTTCATAGCTGCAGTCTTTAAAGACAATCTGACAATTGAACTGTGGATAACGGGCCGGATACATACCGCACAAGGGACATTCCTTGTGTGATTCGATTTTTCTGGGTTGAGCGAAAGCATAACTTGTCATTCCAAATAAAACGATCAGGAGAAGTATTAACAAATATTTTTTCATATTAATCGGCCTGTTTTTATATAATAGGTAACAAAAGGTAGAAAGCCTATCACAATAAAAGCCAGCATTCCCCAGAGGGAGGCAGTATTCATTTTTTTTTGCATAAACCTCGCCTTTTCCTTCAGAGCTTCCGGCTGTTTAATAGTTTCCAGCAGCCCCCCGGTCATGCCGGTTGCCGTGGCAACGAACAGGAAGAAATAGAGTGGAACACCATAGTAGTGGTACTCAGCACCCATAAAACAGAAAGGGCAGTTGTGGGAAAGCATTTCGTAAACATAAGTACTGATAAAAGAAATAATCACTACGATTGCCGTTATAAAAAATGCAATCCAGAGCGGAAATTCAAGAAGATTTCCGAGCCGTTTCTTCCCGGCATCCCGGCGGTTAAAAACAAAACGATTCAGCAACAGCAATATTACAATGCTGAAAAATAGTGGGAGAATAAAGCCGGCGGAAGCGCCGGCCAGGCTTCCCCCCAAACCCTCTGTCCCCTCATTGTAAACCGAACCACAGCAAGAGGTAATGACAGATAGGTCCAAATCGAAAGCAAACGCAAAAAGCAACACTGTCTCCACCACCGCGAAAGGATAAAGCAGCATCAATCCCAGGTATTTCTTTCGCACCAGCGGATAGGTCTCCATTTGGTTGTCAAGGTAATTGATCATCAGCCAGATGAAATAGGCAAAGACTGAAACTATTTTAAGGTTCAATAAGGGAAATCCGTAACTGTTCGATGACAGCGCTCCCACCGCGCACATCGCTCCCGGTAAAACGTTTGCCAGTTCATCAGCCGCCATTTCAAACAGAAAAAGCATCAATATTTGCGTAAACAGGGCGAAATTCATGACCGTGGAAACCAGATAGGTCTTCTTCTCTAAAAAAAATTGCTTTTCCTCGGTGGAATTGTAATCCCATCCTCTAAAGATTTGCCAGGCATTGATCAAACCCAGGGAAAAAACCAGCAGCAAAACGCTGTGCCCGATAATTAACCCCAGTATCCACGGATGTAAAATCATGATGATGTTATCTGACCATCTTTCATTTCAAAAACCCGGTCCACCGCCGGATGTTGATAAATAATCCGATCATGGCTTGCTATCAAAATAGTATGACCGGATCGTTTTAATTGCTTGATATGATCAAGCAAATCACTGGTCAACCGGCTGTCAAGGTGGGCGCTAGGCTCATCCGCCAAAAGAATGCCTGCGTTATTTATCAAAGCTCTGGCTATTGCCACCCTTTGCTGCTCACCTCCCGAGAGGTTGCTTACTTTAAAATGCCGACGGTGTGTTAGATCGAACTGTTTCAGCAGTCTGTCCGCCCTCAGGCTTCTTTCCTTTGGACTGATACCTTCCGGAATGAGGGGAAGTACAATATTATCCAAAACACTCATACCGGCAATCAGCTGAAAGTGCTGAAAAATAAATCCTATATGGCTTCGTTTATGCAGATTCATAAATTTTTCCGGCAGGTTGGAGACTTTCTTCTCCAGTATGATCACTTCACCCATGGTCGGTTTCGTCTGACAGCCGATCAAAGAAAGCAGGGTCGTTTTTCCTGATCCGCTGGGACCTTTCAGCACCACCAGGCTGCCTTCATTAATTTTCAGCGACGCATCCTTTACGGCTGTCACTTCGTTGGGTTTTCCCCGATTATATGTTTTGGTGACATTAATGATTTCAACAACAGGATTAGCCATAGGAACCTTATTAGTTATTACGCATAATCACGTCGGGATCGGTTATGGCGGCTTTCCAGGCAGGAAAAACCGTTACCGCCAGATAAGGAACCACGGAAATCGTGACGATCAATAACAGAAATTTGGGATCAACATCAGGTATCAATTGAAACGATGGATAAATAGTTGACCAGCCAATAAAGATTTCTCTTAACCCCGGCGCACGCAACCAGTAAATGTACGCGTAAGCCAGCAGTATACCGGCCAGACTGCTGATTCCGGAAAGGATGAGTCCTTCCCAGAATTTAACCGACAAGACAACATCCGTATCCCAGCCGATGGCTTTCAGGATTCCTATTTCTCTTTTTTCCTCCGGAGACAGGCCACTGGCTTTATCCCATATTAAAATCAAAAAGGCGAAGATCGCCACCAGCAGGCTGGAAAGTACAAAAGCGCTCTTCCAACTAAAAACAGAAGAGTAGGTGTTTTGGATTTGCGCCCGGGTAATCGTTCTTAATTCGGGGAAATAACGACGAATTTTCAAGGCAATGTTTTCGATTTCCTCCGGGTTGGGAACGTAAACAGCCAGATCGCTGAATTCATCGTCAGGCAATTCCAGAACCCGTCGTGCTCCATCGGTTTGCAGGATCATCATATCGTTGGACTGTAATTCAGTCTCAGTTTTAAAGGTACCGATGATGTCAAAAGGGATCGGCTTTTTCCAGCTGGGTTGATAAAATAAAAATGCCTTCTCCATCTGAATATCTTTCAGCAATTCAAAAACCCCCTGGCCGATAATCATGCGGAAATCCGGCCGTGAGGATAAAATTTGGTTTTCCGCCCGATCAGGAACGTTTTTCCAGTTAACAATCTTCCGGTATTCGCCATCTTCGAGCAGATTCAAATCCATTCCGTAAATAGTAAAATTGGCTTGTAGCGAAGCCAGGTAAAAATACCCCCAAACCCTGGTTTCCACCCCTTCCACCCCCGGTATCTCTTCAATCTCAGGGATAAATGAAGCCGGTACATTTACTTGCCGTCCGCCCAAAATTCGTTGAACCGTGATATCAGGCAGGTCGTTACTGGTAATCATCATCTCCCGGGTCAGGGAGCCGGTGATAAAAAGAATGGAAGAAACCGCAAAAACCAGTAAAATGAATATGATCAGGATGAGGATATTTTTAGACCGGCGTCGCAACAGACTCTGTAGGCTGTAATCGATGATGTTTTTCTGTTTTTCAATCCAGCTTCTTGAGTTCATAAACTATTTTTTAAGTTTACCAAAGACAATTGGAGAGGGTATATTTGAGTAATCAGGTGGCACAAAAGCAAAACCGGCCGGAAAATGGTCCAGGCTGGCCGGGTAATCTTGAAAGGGGGTTGTCAGGTCTGTAATTGAATAATGTCTTAAATACCTGGCGGCGCTGGTAATGGCCAAATTCGGCAAACCAACCGCTTTCTGAAACTGGCTCCGCAATTTCAACTGCTGTTCAGTTTCAAGCAGTCGCTTTTTAAAATGCCGGTATTCCAGCCCGCTCCACAAACAAAAAGCAACCACCACAATTGCTAACCAGGAGGAATATCTCATGGGATTATTCCAAATTAACGGTTTTCTTAGCTTTATCTAATTTGTCCAACAAATCCGGATTTATTTGGTTAAACCGTAGTATTTTCAATCCATTATGATCAGTCAAAAAAGTTTTGGCTTTCTTTTCGCTGTCAAAAGGGATCAGTTCGTGTCCCATCGGCCCCAAAACATCGCTTCCAACAACATAGAAGGCGGTATCATGCCGGATAAATTTAAGCGTGTAATAATCCCTCACCAATATGAGTTTAATATTCCTCTTTTTTCCGGTAGTGTCGAATTTTTCCGGGTTAAAATAAAACCGGAACATACATTTCATACCGTCAAAGCTGTGATGGGAACCGTCCTCAAATTGAACCTGGGTGATCCATTTTGGATAGGGACGGACAAACATGCCGCAAACCGGACAGCGTTCCTTTTTGCTGAGCGGGATATAAAGCAGTCTCTCTGTTTTCTTTTTCTCACGACTGAGTTTTAGCGCCCAGGTATCCGGGGTAAAAAACAGACTCATACTAAAAAAAACCAGGACTGTAATAAACAAAAGAGACCGGGATCTATCCTTTACCATTCGATACTATCTCCGGACCTCTTACGACTTCATTTTTTTTCTTTTAGCAGCCCGTTTCTTACGAATCATGGCGGTGTCTTTTGCCATATTGAGATATGCCCGGGTCAGGGTCCTATCAAAATCCTCCAGTTCACCGCCATGACTCTTTTTGGCAGCTTTGGCGGCTTCAGAAGAAGAAAATGCCATTTTACTCTGTTTTGTCATTGTGCCCGGCAAATCAGACCCTGCCAGATAGGTGGCTTCATCCACGTTTACCAGCGGTTTTATCTTGGTGTCAGACCCGAAATCGGCGGCATAAATCGTCTTGATACCGCGATCCAGATTAAGAGAGAGGCTGATGGCCAAGCAGTGCATGGAACAAGTGCCGTCCACCAGGTCATCGTCATAGTGCACAAGATGGCGGCTGTGGTTCCACATGGTCCGGTCCATTCCGCAAAAGGGGCATTTCGGATATTTTTTCAGTTCATCTTTAAGCGGGTTGGGATCGGGCGCGGTTTTCGGGATAAACTGCAGGGGTGTGCCGTCTCCGTCACTCCTTGCGCCCTGTTTGAGCCAGCCCTTACCCGGCATCATGGCGCCGACACTTTTGGCACTCGCCTGGACGGCGTACAGCCCGGCAAAACCGGTAATGCCGGTCACTGCCATCATTCGCAGTGCCTCTCTACGACCCAATTTTTTCCTGTTGCTCATAGTGATCCTCCTTCCTTGTTTCAATAAACTCGTTTGTTGCTGCAAAGATGCTTGAACTTACACAAGATCCCCCTTTTTAAAACGATAAAACCCCAACCAGGAAAAAAGCCAGCCTAAAGATAAAGGATACAGTATGGTGAA
>CAYSUA010000455.1:0-4326 GCA_964433795.1 uncultured Desulfobacteraceae bacterium
TGCACCATCATTTTGAACTGAAAGGGTGGCCGGAACCCAAGGTTATCGTGCGATTCTGGATTATCGCCATTATTTTGGCATTGATATCCATGAGTACGCTGAAACTCAGGTGATCCGCTGCAAGTGATGAATATTGAAGGCAAACGCATTCTGGTTGTCGGTCTCGGTCGAACCGGTCTCGCACTGGCGAGATTTCTGAAGACGAAAGCGGCCCGGGTGACGGTAACCGACACGGCAACCGAAAAAGAGCTCAAAAGCAACGTCCAAATGTTAATCGATACGGGCATCCATATGGAACTGGGACAACATCAAGCTGCATCGTTTACAGCGGTGGATCTTATTCTCTTGAGCCCCGGTGTTCCCCATACCCTAGAACCCATACAGAAAGGGAGGGAAAAGGGAATTCCGGTTTTGGGCGAACTCGAATTTGCCTCCCGATTCATCGATCAACCCATGGCAGCGGTGACCGGTACAAACGGAAAAACCACAACCACCGCTTTGCTGGGAGAGATGTTAAACCGGTCGGGAATTGGCGTATTCGTTGGCGGAAACATCGGAAACCCGCTTATCGGTTATGTGGCCAAGGGACAACCGGCTCAAGCTGCGGTGATTGAAATCAGCAGCTTTCAGCTGGACACCATCGATACATTTAAACCCAGGGTCGCTGTTCTTCTGAATATCAGCGAAGATCATCTGGACCGATACCCCGATTTCAACGCCTATGTAGAATCCAAAGGAAAAATTTTTCAAAACCAAACACCGGAGGATATCGCAATCATAAACCGGAAAGATTCCCTTTCCCGTCAAATCGCCAAGGGAATTCAAAGCAGCACCTGGTATGTCAACGCCCAATCCGAAGAGCATGGAGCGGTAATCGAAAAAGACCGGATCGTGTTTCACACCCCCGTCACCGGAACCTTAAGTCTGAATATCGCCGATGTAAGGCTTTCCGGAAAGCACAATCTGGAGAACGTTGCAGCAGCCTGCTTGGCTGCATTCGCCATGGGCGGAACGCTTGACGGTTGCCGATCCGCCTTAAACGCATTTATGGGGTTGCCCCATCGGCAGGAAGAAGTGGCGATCATTAACGGGGTGCGTTATGTGAACGATTCCAAGGCCACCAATGTGGACGCTGTCCAAAAAGCCCTGGAAACCTATGAGGATCCGGTCATTCTCATTTTGGGCGGCAAGGATAAAGGCGGCGATTTCAAAAGACTGATCCCTTTGATTCAGCAAAAAACGAAACAGGTCATTCTCTCGGGAGAGGCGGTTGACACCATAGCCGGCGCCTTCGGCCAGGAAATTAGAACCGAATCGGTTTCAACCATTGCTGCGGCGGTAAGCCGCGCGCTGGATTTTGCCGCGCCCGGAGATGTTGTACTTCTGTCGCCGGGTTGCACCAGCTTTGATCAATATGAAAGTTATGAAGAACGGGGAGACGATTTCAGAAGAATCGTAAACGCATTGCACAAGGAAACCGCATGAGACGGGGCAGAGAGGAAGTCAGACCGGTGGCATACGACTTTAGGCTGCTATTTCCGGTTCTTTTGCTTGTGGGAATCGGAGTGGTCATGGTCTATAGCGCCAGCTCCGCCCTTGCACTGAAAAAATTCGGAAATGAATACTATTTTCTAAAAAAACAGGCCGTTTTCGCGCTGATCGGTTTCTTGGCACTTCTGATCTGCCGATATTTCCCGTACCGGATTTTTCGCTCTTTGACATACCCCATGGTTGTCCTGGCTTTGGGATTGCTGCTCGCCATTCAATTATCCGCATTAGGGGTTTCAGCAGGCGGTTCGGCCCGGTGGCTCCGGTTCAATGAATTTTCATTCCAGCCGTCGGAGTTTGCCAGATTCTCTCTGATCATATTCTTAGGCTACTCCATGAGTAAAAAGGGAGACAGGCTAAAGGATCTTTATGTCGGTTTTCTGCCCCACATTCTGGTGCTGATCGCCTTTGTTACGCTCATTATACTACAGCCTGATTTCGGATCGGTGGTTATTTTGGGCGCCATTACCTGGTTCATGCTCTTTGTCGGCGGTGCACGAATCTTTCATCTATTGGCTTCACTGATGGTACTGGTTCCTTTTCTATATTTCTTTATGATTCACGCAGAGTACCGGTTGAAGCGTATCATGAGTTTTTTGGATCCTTGGCAATATTCCACAGACGAGGGATACCAGATCATCCATTCCCTAATGGCCTTTGGATCCGGGGGAATATGGGGCGCCGGCCTGGGAAATGGATTTCAAAAACTCTTCTATCTGCCGGAGCCCCATACGGATTTTATTTTTTCCGTGATCGGGGAAGAGCTGGGGCTTCTGGGGGTTTTGGCAATCCTTGGGCTGTACGGCATCATTTTATGGCGGGGAATATCAATCGCTAGAAATTCAGGGGATGAATTTGGTACTTTCCTGGCATTCGGGATGACATTGGCCATAGGCCTTCAAGTCTGCATCAACATGGGCGTAACACTCGGGCTGTTGCCGACAAAAGGTCTGGCGCTTCCCTTTCTGAGCTATGGGGGTACATCCCTTCTCATGAATATGGCATCCATAGGCATTTTAATGAATATTTATGCAACCGGTTTTAAGAAACCAAAATGATTTGGGTCAATAGAGAAAATGATCCCAAAACCACACCGATTATGGATATCAAGGAATTACGGATTATCATTGCCGGTGGCGGTACCGGCGGTCATCTCTTTCCGGGCATCGCCGTTGCACAAGAGTTCATCTCAAGGGCACCGGATGTTGAGGTGATATTTGTCGGTACGGATCGCGTCTTTGAAAAATCGATATTATCCGAAAAAGGATTTCGCCATCTGAGCATATCCGCTGAAGGAATAAAGGGCCGGAGTTGGTGGCGAAAACTGTTTTCGATTTTCAAATTGCCCAGAGGGATACTCGAATCTCTTTGGATCAATTTGAAATTCAGGCCGCATCTGGTTGTTGGAGTCGGCGGATATTCCGCTGGGCCTGTGGTGATGGGAGCATGGCTACTTGGGGTGAAACGCGTGCTACATGAACAGAATGTACTGCCCGGAGTTACCAATCGGATGCTGTCCCGGTTTTCCGATTGCATATTCGTTTCGTTTGAACAAACGGAACAATATTTCAAAGCGCATCGGGTAATGGTCACCGGCAATCCGGTCCGGCAAGAAATACTGAGAGTCGCTGATGAAACAAAGACCACCGGGAATGGGAAAAAACCGTTTTCCGTCTTAATCATCGGTGGAAGCCAGGGCGCCCACAGCATTAACATGGCAATGATGGACGCCTTGGATCATATCGAAAACGGGAAAAGATATCATTTCATTCATCAAACCGGGTCCGAAGACGAATCCATGGTGAAAGCGCGATACCTGGATAAGGGGTTTCAAGCCAAGGTTCAGCCGTTTTTCAGTGATATGGCAACCCGATTTCAAGATGCAGATCTGATTATTTGCCGGGCAGGTGCAACCACTGTGGCTGAAATAACGGTCCTTGGAAAAGCTGCGATTTTTATCCCCTACCCCTATGCGGCGGATAACCATCAGATGCTCAATGCCAAGGATCTAGAAACCGCAGGAGCTGCGGAAATGATTTCAGAGCAAAATCTAAGCGGCATCGGTTTGGCTGAAAAAATTAAATGTTATGCTTCCAATCCGGATCAGCTCGGACGAATGGAAAAAACGGCAAAAGAATTGGGAAAGCCGCAGGCTGCGAAAACCATCGTGGATGAATGCCTAAAACTATTGAATATTGACGACTGAAAAATGAATATTGAGCGGAAACGCTGATTTAACATTAGAGGTTTTTTATGGATAACCTAAATCCAAAATCTTGTTATGTATTTTAAGAAATATCATATCCACTTTGTCGGAATCGGAGGTATCGGAATGAGCGGTATTGCCGAGCTGCTGCTGAATCTCGGCTACGAAGTTTCCGGTTCCGATACCAAGGGGTCCGATATTACCGAACGGCTCAAGGGCCTGGGGGGAGCCGTCCATACCGGTCATTCAGCGGAACACGTTTCAGGGGCTGATGTCGCAGTGGTCTCATCGGCCATCAATGCCGAAAACCCCGAGGTGAAAGCCGCTCACCGGCTGGGCATACCGGTTATCCCCAGAGCCGAGATGCTGGCTGAACTGATGCGGCTCAAATACAGCGTTGCCGTAGCCGGCGCCCATGGGAAAACATCCACCACATCGATTGTTGCCGCTGTGCTCGGAGAAGGTCGGCTCGATCCCACAGTGGTCATTGGGGGAAAGCTCAAGGGGATCGATTCAAATGCGGTCCTCGGGATGGGAGATTTCATCGTGGCGGAAGCGGATGAAAGCGACGG
>CAYSUA010000455.1:4336-5298 GCA_964433795.1 uncultured Desulfobacteraceae bacterium
TTGAAGATGTCGCCCACCATAGCCGTGGTCACCAACATCGATCGGGAGCATCTCGATTTTTATAAGGATCTCGAAGACATCAAAAACGTATTTTTCGATTTCATCGACCGAATCCCCTTTTACGGTCTGGCCGTCCTTTGTCTGGACAATGAGCCGATACAAGATTTGATTCCAAAAATAAAAAAGCGGTTTACCACCTATGGAATGAGTACCCAAGCCGATTATCAGGCCAGGAATATCAGACCCGAGGGGTTAAAAACCCAATTTTCTCTTCACCATCAGGGAGAGGATCTCGGTGATATCATGCTGAACCTTCCGGGTATCCACAATGTATATAATGCCATGGCCAGCATTGCCGTGGGATTTGAATTGAACATCCCTTTTGAAACCATCAAATCAGCCCTGGAAACCTTGGAAGGGGTTCAGCGTCGAATGGAAGTCAAGGGAGTCGCGCAGGGAATCACGGTTGTGGATGATTACGGGCATCATCCCACAGAGATCAAGACCACGCTTCAGGCGGTCAAGGAAAGCTGGCCGGATAAAAGAATCATACTGGCGTTCCAGCCTCACCGGTATACCCGGACCCATGCGCTGTTTGACGAGTTCACCCGGGCATTCTACCAGTCCGATCTCATGGTGGTCATGCCCATCTATCCGGCGGGAGAAAATCCCATCACCGGGGTGGATAGCGCCCGGTTGTGTGAAGAGATCAAGGCCCACGGCCACAAAGAGGTAATCTGCATGGACGGAATGGAGTCGACCCTAGTTTATTTAAAGGACGTTCTCCGATCCGGGGATCTTCTATTGACCCTGGGAGCCGGAGATGTGTGGAAGGTGGGAACCGCTATTTTGAAAGAACTGGAAAGGTGATGCATTTTAGAATTTCCATTTACGATTGGCGATTTGATTGCGGAAAAAATCGAAAATCGAAAATCGAAAATCGAAAATATAATTATGGGTTT
>CAYSUA010000456.1:0-5282 GCA_964433795.1 uncultured Desulfobacteraceae bacterium
TTGCGACCCACATTGCCCCGTTCAACCCCCATGATCAAAACGCCGGGCCCCAGCTGTCACCACCCAGTGCCGATCATTGGCTGGGAACCGACAACCTTCAACGGGATGTGATGTCGAGGATCATTTTTGGGGCCCGCACCATTTTAGGCGTGGCCATTTTGGCCGCTATTATTTCGTCAATTGTCGGTATAACCTTAGGGCTTGTCTCCGGTTATTCCGGCGGCGTATTCGACAAAATACTGTCGTTGATCATGGACTCGGTTTACTCCTTTCCCGGTTTGATTCTGGCTGTTGCATTTGCCGCCATGCTGGGTCCCGGGATTATCAGCATTACCATTGCCGTGGCGGTTATTTACATTCCCACCTATTTTAGACTGGTCCGCGGACAAACACTCACCATCAAAGAAGAGCTGTACGTAGAATCAGCCATTGCCATCGGTGCGCCGGGCGGGACGGTTTTATGGAAATACATATTCCCCAATGTCATTGCCACAACCGTGGTGGTATTTACCATGAATGTGGGGGATGCCATCATGATCGAGGCGGCCTTGACCTATCTCGGCCTGGGACTTCCCCCGAGTATTGTGGACTGGGGGATGGATCTTGCCATGGGGAAAAAATATCTTCCATCCGGCCAATGGTGGTTGATCACTTTTCCGGGTGCCATGATATCTGTTTTGGCCATCGGTTTTACCATGCTGGGTGAGGGACTTGCCGAAATCCTGAATCCGAGATTGTTGGAGCGTTAGATTGGACAGCAGCATACTGGAAATCAAGAACCTGGACGTTCATTTTCCCATTCACATCGGAACGGTTCGGGCAGTGGAGGATGTAACCCTGGATCTCAAGAAAGGGGAGGTCATGGGGCTGGTGGGGGAATCCGGTTGCGGCAAATCCACCCTGGGATTTTCGATCTTACGGCTTCTCCGTCCGCCGGGCCTTGTCGCCGCCGGCGAGATTGTCTACCATGGCAACGATATCCTGAAGATGAACAAGAGGGAACTTTTGGATCTTCGGGGTAGACGGATATCCATGATTTTTCAGGATCCCTTAACATCATTGAACCCGTTGTTCAGTGTAGGGGATCAGTTTGTGGAAACCATTCAAACCCATGAAAGCGGGGTTTCCAAAAAAGAAGCGCTTCAAAGAGCCGGAGAAATGCTGAATAGCCTGGGCATCCCGCAGGAACGGCTTCACGAGTACCCCCATCAGATGTCCGGCGGAATGCGGCAGCGAATTATGATCGGAATCGGTTTGATCCTGAACCCGGATCTGCTCATCGCCGATGAACCCACCACGTCTCTGGATGTGATTGTCGAGGCCCAGTTTATGGATCTGCTGAATGATTTGCGGAGACAATTCGACCTTACCATTATGCTGATTTCTCACAATCTGGGGATTGTGGCGCAAATGGCGGACCGCATTACCGTGATGTACGGCGGGCGCATTGCTGAAATGGGAAAAGCCGAAGCGGTTTTCGACAATCCCAAGCATCCGTATACCCAGGGACTCCTGGCTTCCATTCCCAACATCAAGCTGGACCAACCCGAGCTTCAGACCATGCCGGGTGCGCCTCCGGATTTGGTGAGCCCGCCTGCCGGATGTGTATTTCATCCCCGGTGCCCGAAGGTCATGGATCGATGCAGGAAGGAAACGCCGAAAGTATTTAACGAAAACGATCATTTGACCCAGTGCTGGTTATACGATTGAGTTTATGGAAGAACTTCTCGATATACGACATCTAAAAAAACATTTTCCCGTTGATAAAGGGATACTGGCTCACCTATTCTCGAAAGACAGGCGGGTGGTTCATGCAGTGGACGACATATCCTTTTTCATCCGGGAAGGAGAAGTGCTCGGGCTTGCCGGGGAGAGCGGATGCGGAAAGACAACCACCGGCAGGCTGGCGCTGAGGCTTTTGGAACCGACCGCAGGAGAAGTTCTTTACAGGGGCGAGTCCATATTTAAAAAAGGAAAAGAAGAACTGCGCCGGCTGCGCGCCAACATGCAGGTCATATTCCAGGACCCCTTCGCATCCTTAAACCCTCGGATGAGCATCGGAGATTCCATTGCACATCCATTGAAAATTCATAAAGATCATTCGCCGGCCGAAGTTCGGGATATGACACTTGATATTATGGAAAAAGTGGGGCTTTTTCCTGCTGATTTTTTGAGCAAAAAATATCCGCATCAGATTTCAGGCGGGCAACGGCAGCGGGTGGTCATCGCAAGAGCGCTCATCACCCGCCCGGATTTTGTTGTAGCCGATGAACCGATTGCCATGGCGGATGTATCGGTGAGCGCCATGATTCTGGAACTGATGGTGAAGCTCAAAGAGGAATTTGATCTCACCTATCTGTTCATCACCCACGATCTGGCAACCTGCAAATATATCTGCGACCGGATCGCCATCATGTATCTGGGGCAGATCCTGGAGATCGGCCCGTTAAATGAGGTGTTCAACAACCCGGTGCATCCCTATACCCAGTCTTTGCTTGCGGCGGTGCCTGTCCCGGACCCCAAATACCGGAGGACCCGGCCGATTCCAAAAGGAGAAATCCCAAGCGCCATCAACCCCCCGTCCGGCTGCCGGTTCCATCCCCGATGCCATCAGGCCAAGTCCGAGTGCAGCATCCATGAGCCGGACCTTAACGAAATTCGGCAGGATCACAGTGTAGCCTGTTTTTTATAATATTAAACCTGATTATGCGCGAGTTTCACACGCCCGCGAAGCGGGTTATCTTCAAAGCCGATTATAAACACTTGGGCGTTCTGGATATCTAGATTATTTAGAAAAGGAGTTTAAGATGGCTTCCGAAATAAAAATTTATAAAATTAAAGATTTCATTCGCAAGACGGAAACCGGAGAAATCGATTTTGACCGGTCGAGAAAAATAATTTACGAACTCGTCATCGCCGCTTCTTATCATGCCGATCATAACATCTTGATGGACCTCAGGGAGACAACCATTATCCCTGGAAACATCGGCGAGATATTAGAGCTATCCATAGAAATGGCGCGTTATAAATCCGCATTTAAAAATAAAATCGCAAGTGTCATACCGGATGATGATGACCGGTTAGCCATCGCCAGACAATTTAAAGCTTGCCTGAACCTTGAGGGGTTTCAGTATGACTTTTTCACAAATTTTGAAGATGCGATTGAATGGCTCTCGGAGGCCACACAATTGAATTCAACTTCCAATTCATGACGCTTCGGTGACAACCCGCTTGATTTCCGTTCCCATTTCTACTTGACATTCGCTCACATATTGAATACGTGTTGTATACAATTAATATGCAATTATTGTGCTGCCGCGAAGTTTAATTTGATGCCGGAGGAGCGAGTATCATGAGAATTCCCTTTAACGAAATTCTTCTAAGAACGAAGCAGGGACCGATTATTGAAGAAAAAACATTCGATCTCTCGTTATTCAAAAAGACTCAAGAACTCCAGAAAGAATATGACATCAAATACAACCCGGATAATCCGGTGGATATATCCGGCGAGCTTGCAGACAGGGTCTATCTGGCTGGCATGGAGCTCTTTTTGGATATCGGCACATACTGCACAAACACCCGAAGAGCCGTGAAAGTTACAGAGCAGGAACTGCTGGCGGAAATAGATGCATGCCCTGATGCGGTGGAACTGGGGCAGGGAGACGACCGGATAAAGATGGTTCACCGGGATGTCGAAGGGACCCAGGAGGCAATCGTTGTTGCCGGTATTCAGACGGCACCGTTTAGTGATGAGGAGATGATGTATAAGATCTACAAAGGCTGTGCCATGGATCGCTGTATTGAAGGCATATGGGGCGGCATTCTTCTCAACATTGACGGCAAGTACGACGTTATTGCCGGTGCACCGTCTGAAATCTACCAATATCGGAAAACCGTTGAGATCATGCGCCGTGCAATCAATGATGCAGGCCGCCCTGGAATGATCACCATCAACAATGCACCATCCAGTGCTGCGACCATTGCCATGTTTGACGAGGAGGCGGGGCTGCGCAAGTCGGATTATATGGAATCCACGGGTATGTCCGAGCTGAAGGTTGCCTATGACGACTTGAACCGAAGCGCCTATGCCCTTGCCCACGGGGTCGGCATTCACGGCACCCACAGCTCGACAATCGGCGGATTTTCCGCAAATCCCGAAGGCGCTACGATTACGGCCGTTGCCGGAAGCCTTCAACTCATCACCATACACAAGGCCGAGAGTTTTCGTTGCGGAACCGTTGATTCGAGAATCAAAAGCCGCCTAAGCAGAAATCAGCTGTGGGCGGCAGGGACCGCAATCCAGGCACTTAATCGAAACACGCGGCTCATTGTTGACGGCAGTATCGGCGACCACCCGGGGGCCGGTCCCGGTACAAAACAATATTTTTATGAAAGCGCTGCAGGACATATTATATCAACGGTCATGGGCGGTCACTCGACAGAGGGGACGCGGAAATTCGTGGTTGGAAATACCCCGAACTATGGGACACCGCTGGAATCTCGCTGGATGGGAGAGGTGTGCAAGGCAGCCGTCGGCATGGATCGCAAAACAGCGGACCGCCTGGTGAAGTATCTGCTCTCAAAATACGAGGATAAACTGAAGGACGCCCCGGACGGGGATACGTTCGAAAAACTTTATGATATGGAGACGCTTGAACCGCTTCCGCATTATCAGCAACTTTATGGGGAAGTCAAAGCGGAGTTTGAAAATCAGGGTTTAAAATTCAGAGGATAACGGAGGAATAATGGAGATTGCAAAACTGCCGCAGGAACAGCAAGATCTTTTGAAGTCATTAAAAAAGGCCATTGTTGCAATCGATGAAGATACGGCCAAGAAAATTGCAGAGGATATCTTAACCAACGATATCGATCCGAAGATCGCCATAAAATATGCAATTGCTGACGGCGCTATAGCGGTTGGAGATAAATTTGACACCGGTGAATACTTTCTGCCGCATCTCGTCATGGCCGGCGATTTAATGGATGAAGTCGGAAAGATTCTTGAAAAAAACATTCCCGCCGGACAGCTCGAGAAAAAGCGACTGGTGGTCATCGGTGCGGTCCAGGGAGATATGCACAGCGTCGGAAAGAACCTGGTGTCAACCATGCTGCGATCCGGCGGGTTCGAGGTGCACGATATGGGAGTGGATGTCACCAGCATGGCATTCATCGACAGGGCAAAAGAGCTCAATGCGGATATGATTGCCCTTTCTTCTCTGCTTACAACCACCATGCCCTATCTGAAGGAAGTCGTCGAAGATTTAAAAGCAATGGGCATTCGG
>CAYSUA010000457.1:0-5256 GCA_964433795.1 uncultured Desulfobacteraceae bacterium
AGCTATTCCGGAAGGCGGCTTAAAAAACGGTGTCCGTTTTTACTTGACCATTTCAAATCTTCAATCTTCAATCTTCAATCTTCAATTTGGTTCCGGCTTTGCCGGGCTAGGTATAAATAACGTAGGCACCATCAGGAACCGAAATAAATTGATTCATAAACAGGGGAGATCACCTTATGCCGATAACGGAGCACCTTCAAGAGACAAAGAAACTGGAGATTCAAGCCTACGAGAAACCAAAAGACATTAAAGCGCTCAGGCAAACGCATGTTCCATTTTCTGGAAACCCGCGAAAGCATCCATATGATCCGGATCGGGTCATCCTGATCGTAGATCCGTACAGCACCAATACTTTTTATTATGAATTTCTAGCAGATGATATTTCCTACGTGGAGGAGTTGCCGAGTCTGGTCGATGAAAAAGGTAAAACCATCACCATGGTAAGACTCTGGGTGAAAAAGATGAGCGTCGGCCTTCGATGCACGCCGTTTATTGTTCAGGACATTTCATCCTCGTGACCCTGTTTTCCGCTCGCCCCTACCTTCCATTGGTCCGCGATATTTCGGGCAGCAGTGTAAATATCGATTTTTTTACTCCAGATATCCTCTAAGAGATGATCGAGATTTTCATCCTTGTTCATCTGGATTCGAAGTGATTCAAAAAAAATCTCGTCCACTTTTCGGACCAGTTCACCCCTGAGTTGGTTTTTTCTTCGAAGCTTCAGGCGGTCTTCTTTCCGAAGATGATGGTAATGGTTCCATAAACCTTCATAGAGTTCATCGATCCCCTGGTTTAAAGTTGCAGCGGTAAGAAACACAGAGGGGTGCCAATCCATTTTCAGTGGCGCCAGATCCAGCATCGCTTTAATAGACGAGGCTATGTCGTCCGCCCCGGACCGATCTGATTTGTTAACCGCAAAAATATCCCCGATTTCCATCAAGCCTGCTTTTAATGTTTGGATATTGTCCCCCGATTCCGGTACTACGACCACCAGTACGGTGTCGGTTGCCTGGGCAATGTCGAGTTCCGATTGACCGACACCGACAGTCTCCATGATGACAACCTCTTTACCGCAGGCGTCTAGAATTCGGGAAGCATCCTTTGCGGTTCTGGAAAGACCCCCCATCACACGGCCGGCGCTCATGCTTCGGAAAAAGACGTCTTCTTTGAAAGCATCACGATTTATCCGAATCCGGTCGCCTAAAAGTGATCCGCCGGTAAAGGGGCTGGAAGGGTCGATGGCGATAACGCCCACCGAATACCCGTTTATACAAAACAAATGTATCAATCGATCGACAATGGTACTCTTTCCGGCTCCCGGCGGTCCTGTGACACCGATATAATAGGCGTCTCCTGATTGAGGATAGATCTTTTCCAATATGTGGTCGGCTTGATCGTCTCCCCTTTCCACCAGGGATATCATCCGGGCAATGGACAGCTTATCGCCGGCCAGGGCTGCCTCGATCAATCTCTCGGTCTTTTTCATAATTCTAAAACCGCACCATAAATTCCATCGATTATTGCCTGCATGGGTGTGTCCGGTCCGAAAACTTCATGAATACCCTTTTCTTTCAATATCGGAATATGGTTTGGAGGAATAACACCTCCCATAAAAACCTTGACGGTTTCTATTCCCTGCTCCTTCAGCAACTCCACCACCTTCGGCCCTAGTGTGAGATGGTTTCCGCTTAGCGTACTTACACCCACGATATCCGCATCTTCCTCGATGGCTGCCTCAACGATTTGCTCCGGAAATTTATTGCCGATATAGATGACCTCCATCCCGGCATCTTTAAGGAATTGGGAAACCAGCAAAACACCCCGCCAGTGTATATCAAGACCCAGTTTGGCCATAACCACCCGAATTCTTCTATCCATCTCCCGGTTTTCCTCCTTAACCCGTCAGTCTTAACCCGTCAATCTTAACCCATCAGGGGAAACGACCAGAGTCCGAATTCTTCTCTAAAGGCTTCCTCGATCTCACCCAGGGTGGCACTGTTTTTAACTGCTTCCAGACAATATGGAAATAGATTGTCGCCGCTATGGCATTTTGCTCTCAATTCTTCCAGACACGATTTTACCGTCGAATTATTCCTTGTTTTCCTAAGCTTTTCTAATCTGGCTTTCTGCCTGGAATAGGTTTCCGGATATTCAAAGACTTCAATGGGACAGGCGGTTTCATTTTCCGCTTTCATGTAATTGACGCCGACGATTTTTCGCTCGCCGGTTTCGATCTGTTTCTGATGCGTATGGTTATAGTTGCTGATATTCCTGTGCAACCAACCGCTTTCCACCGCAGCCACCAGCCCGCCCATATCTTCAATCTTTTGAATGAATTGAAATATCCGATGGGCCATCTCTTCCGTTAGGGATTCCACATAATATGACCCGGCCAGAGGATCAACGGTGTTCACTACACCGGTTTCCTGTTGAATGATCTGCTGGGTGCGGATAGAAACAAGTGCCGCCTCTTCGGTGGGCGCCGAGTAGGCCTCGTCGTAGGAATCGATGTGCAGAGATTGGCAGCCGCCTAAAACAGCGGCAAGGCCCTGAATACCGGACCGGGCGATATTGTTTAACGGTTCGGTTGCGGTCAAGGTAACGCCGGCGGTCTGGACATGGAATCGCATGCGCATGGAATTTTCATTCTTGGCGCCAAATCTCTCCGTCATGAGTTTATACCAGACCTTCCGGCTGGCGCGGCATTTGGCAATCTCCTCAAAAAAATCATTATGCAGATCCCAGAAAAATGACATCCGGGGGGCAAAGTCATCGACATTCAATCCGCGTTTTATCAATTCTTCAGCCGTTGCAATGGCATTGGCGACGGCCACGCCCACTTCCGTTACCGCATCGGTTCCTGCCTCTCTAAGATTATACCCGTTATAGCTGACCGGGTTCCACCGGGGTGCATGTTTTACGATCCACTCGATCACATCGCATTGCATTTTAAAGGAGACGGCCGGTGGAAGTATCTCCGGAGCGCTGCCCACGCATGTTTCCATGATGAAATCATTCTGGCAGGTGCCGGCAAGCTTTTGGAGAGGGGTGCCTCTTTTTTCTGCGACACCGAAATACATACCCGGAATCACCAGGCTGGTGCTGGGCAAATGCGTGACAATAGACGTGCTGATACTTCCAAGATCAATATCTGCGAAAAAAGTGTCCATATCATCGATGGAGTCCACGGCAGCCCCGCAGTACCCCACGTTTCCTTCAGCCTCGGGATCGTCGGAATTGTAACCCCGGATGGTCGGGAGATCGAAGAGGATATTGATACCGGTGGCGCCATGCTTTAGAAGATATTTAACGCGCTGATTACAATCTTCCGGAGCACCTAAACCTGCTAACTGGCGGACTGTAAACAGTCTGCCGCGGTACATATTCGGATAGACGCCTCGAACAAAAGGGGGTTGTCCGGAAAATCCGACTTCTTCGGAATACCGGATATCCTTTATATCTGCCGGAGAATAAATCAATTTGATCGGAATGCCGGATGAAGTGAAATACTTTCCGTCCAATTGCCTGTCTTCTTCCCGCAGTCTATTTTGATGCCAGTCTTCATAGTCCTTTTGGATCTTCCGGACATTGGCTTCGCTGAAGAGGCAGGTGTCTTTATCTGTTTTACCGGGCATGATGCACTTCCAATTTAATTGGTTCTGGGTTCTGCGTTCTGAGTTCTTCGTTTTCGGTTTTGAAAGATATTGATTAACGATCTACTTTTTTTCGATGATCTCTTCGTAAAGCCCTCGTTGGTCGACAATCCGCTTTGCCTTGAATTCTGTTCGTTCAAGCGAGTTCGGTTCGAGCATCTGAACGATGGTTCGCAGTCCCCGGGCTTTCAATTCTTTCTCCAGCTTCAACTTTAACTCGGATATCTTTTCGGGATTCACGTCTTCCTTCCATTCCGCCTGGACAATCAGCTCATCCATGGTTTTCTCTCGGGTGATGACGACACGAAATTCATCTCCTAATCCATCAATGCCGCGAATTACATCCTCGATGGCGCTGGGAGTCACGTTCTCTCCCCGCACCACAAACGTATCATCCGCTCTCCCGTATATGCCTTTGGGCATACGGGGGTACGTTCTCCCGCATGGGCATGGATCATTAACCCACAAGGATACATCTCCGGCGAGATACCGGATCATGGGTTGGGAGGTTCTTTCTAAATGGGTATAGACGGTTACCCCTTCTTGGCCGTAGGGCACCCGGTTTTCCGTATCCAGATTCACCAGCTCCGCATATACAATGTCCTGCCACAGGTGCATCCCCTGCCGATGGCTGCATTCACAATTGGTCATCCAGGGAGACATCTCGCCGGTGGAGCCGGAATCGATGCAGATCCCGCCGTATGTTTCTTCAATGCGTTTGCGGGTGGAAGGGATGCCGGCGCCGGGTTCGCCTGAAAAGAACAGAACTCTGAAATTAAAATCTTTGGCCGGGTCTAATCCCTTGGCTTTGGCCTTCTCGGCCAAATATAGGCTGTAGGATGGCGTTCCGTAAAAAACAGTCGGCTTAATTTCTTCCATCCATTCAATGGCCCGATCCGATTGTCCGGGAACGCCCGCCCCGAAGGGAAACGCCGTGGCTCCCAGACGTTCGGTTCCCATCAATGTGCCCCAACTCCCCCAGTACAGGCTGAAAAAAGAGGCCATAAAAACCGTATCGTCCTGACGAATACCGACCCCCCACATGGCCCGAGCATGGGCCTCTGCTATCCGGTGCATATCGCCCTTGCTGATTCCGAAAGCCGTCGGTTTACCGGTGGTCCCCGACGTTCCCTGAACTCTCGCCATTTCATCCGCATTCACGCATACATTGCTTCCAAACGGCGGGCTCTCCTTCTGATCCCGACGAATATCCGCCTTGGTGATAATGGGTACGGATTCGAAATCTTCGAGGCTCCTGATATCTTCCGGTTTGATCCCGGCTTCATTCCATTTCCGTTTATAGAATGAAGACTTTTTATAGGCATATGCCATTTGTGCCCGAAGCTTTGGAAGAACTACCGTTTGCTCCCGCTCGTCAGGGTCCATGGTTTCCAATTCGGCATTCCAATAGACGTCCTGTGGGGACGGCATATAAGTGGGCTCATATAAGGGTGGCCACTCAGTCGTCATCATAGTCCTCCGGAAAATGTCTTGTTCGGTTAAGCAGAGACCTCAAGTCAAGCACCTGCGGCTTTGGAGATAACCCGATTCGCGGACGTGTGAAACTCGTGTATAAGAGAGCGTAACACCGAACAGGGCTTCG
>CAYSUA010000458.1:0-5236 GCA_964433795.1 uncultured Desulfobacteraceae bacterium
TCATGCAGATATACTTTACATGAAAATCAATGAGTACGCTATTCTGTTTGGAGGCTGAAGTATTAACGGAAAATTTGCTCGGTGCAATCCACATGCACAAAACCATAAAACCGGAGTAGGAGCAATCCTAACCCCGATTTTGGAGAATGATTCAATTAGTGTTTAAAATTTCAAGGTCAGGAATACTGCCTTTTCATAGCCGGATGGTTCAATTTGAGGGTGAAGATTTCGTTTCCAAATCATGTTTTTTTCGGGGATTTCAAATATTGAAACTTCAAGGCAATAGGGGTGCCAAAACCTCACAAGACCTGCAACCTTTAATCTTATCTTTCCATTCCTTGCAAGCACCACTACAACACAATGTTCCGTTAATAATCCAGCAGAGGTCACCCGCCCGAAATTCCCAGGCCGGGCATTGTTTCTTGATATCAACAGGACATTTTTTTATTTTCCAGCATGCCTCGCGGTTCCACCTCTTCCTGGAAATCAGGAAAAGCATTTGGCGTTCTGCATGGGCCGCTATTGGGCGCCAACCATGCTCATAGCTTTGGACAGCCTTAATAGAAATACCCAACAACTGAGCCATCTGTTTCTGCGTCTTACTCATTTTATTTCGAAAATATAAAAATTCTTTGCTATCCATTGTTGATATCAATGCCTTTTTATATTACCGAATAGTAAATTTTAATATGCTACAAAGTAGCTGTCAACAGGTTTTTATTAGTGTTCCACATAAAATTATGACGCAGCTAAACAAAGTCCAGGATAGGCAACGGTGTTACGATTGACGCTGATAGAACATTATATCTTAACAAGGCCACTGCTGCGGAACAGAAAAACGATGCGGTCCCCCTCTCAACCAAGTTGTCGTGGAAAGCCGCCGGCAACAGCTACTCCCCGCACCTCCACCTGCCGTACCAAGGTTCTACTCTACCAGTTATATTCGGAAATGGATTGAAAATTCTGGTCGAAGCCGATAACCTGGCCAAAATCAATATAACGTATCTTGAAAAACCGCATCCTCAAATTCCATTGATTTCTATCAGAAATATGATACAGACTGATAACAATTCTGGGCTCAACACACACCTCAAAATCGATATTATTTCTGGTTTCAACTCTCTCCGTTGATGCTGCATCTGATTCTCATTTTGTAGATACTCTGAATCTCCAATCGCTACATAGCTTCTATCAAACACTTTAACGCTACAGTTCTGGCAGGAGCGCAAAATGTATTGTCTCGATGGTTTTTCAGTTAACCCTCAATGGAAGGAGGTAACAGTGATGACTGCAGCAAAAAGCGCTAAGAAAATCGTTGGTATTTGGGCTATTCTATGCAGTTTGCTAATCTCGGCTTGTTTCCTGATGTCACTACTCCTTAGCCAAGAAGTATATGCAGAGAAAAAGAAGGTTTCTGGAACCACTAAGGGGGATAGTCGTCTGGGAAGGACTGTATTCCGCATTCCCGATTCTAAGCTACACATATTTTTAAACGCAAGGCATTCAGTGCTTAATAGTGCCGATCCCGATTGGAATAATGCCCGTTTTTTTGAAGTCAACTGCATTGATCACTCCAAACCAGGGCATTATAGGGGTTACGGTGTCATTTATCATCCCAGTGGAGATCAGACATTCATCGAATTTGAGACTAAGATCGGATCAGCAAAGAGTACCGAATTGACTGATGAAATTAAAGGTTTCTTTATAGGGGGTACGGGTAAATATATAGGTATCAGAGCTCGTTGGCTGTCTAAAGCTAAATGGGAACATATATCAGAGGGTAGAAAGGCTGAATGGGAAGTTGAGTATTTTTAATTTATTATTTAAAACCTTAATAATCTATGTAAAGGTAGGGTCATCCGGCTCTGCCTTTTTCCTTTGAGCGCTAACGATTTCTAATTGAAAGATTAAATGAAACTGAATGTAGGCTGTTAAGTATAACATGCAGTTAGACATATCATCAGGTCCGGATACCAGGGGCCGGATGTGATCAAGAATAGCCCCTAATTTTTCTGATTTTACCTGCAATTTTAAATCCGGGAAGAGTATACTGCTCAAATTAGCAGTATCTTTTGGGCCGACCACGTTTTCAGAATGTCGCCAAATTCTCCTTTTTTATTTCCGACCATCCGACCCACAAACTCTTATTCCCATTGGAATCAAACCTATTATTCCCCCATAGTATTTTAGGGGTGCTAAACATAAATAATTACGATATGTAAATAGCGGATGAGAAAACGCTTATAAACACAACAATGGGGTAGGTATGAGATCATGGTGGATCAGGACCGAAGGCAGCAACACGGCTCTCGAGTTGCGTGACGTTCCCTTGCCTGAGCCCGGTGCAGGGGAAATCGTCATTCGCGTACACACGACTTCACTCAACCGTGGTCAGTTCATCGTCGCAGGCACCTTTTTTCATGGGGGATCGTCGAAGCCCGGCGGGACGGATGCGGCAGGAACCGTGCATGCCGTGGGTCAAGGTATCAAGTCGGTCAAGCCGGGGGACCGGGTGATGGGGCGTACCAAGGGTCGCGGCGGCGGCCAGGCGGAGTACGCATTGATGGAAGCGCACCAGGCAATCCCGGTGCCGGAACGCTTGTCATGGAATCAGGCCGGAGCGATCCCGGCGGTTTTTCTCGTAACCTATGACATGCTTTATCCCTATGGCAAGCTTAAACGCGGCGAATGGCTCCTGGTCACGGCCGCTTCCTCGGGCGTGGGAGTGGCGAGCATCCTGGCCGGCAAGGCGATGGGCGCAAACGTGATCGGTACCTCGGGTTCGGCGCAAAAACTTAAAACGCTCAAGTCCATCGGACTCGACGTCGGCATCGAAACGCGCCGCGGAGACTTTGCGGACAAGGTAAAGGAAGCGACCGGCGGCAAGGGCGTTGATCTCGCGGTTAACTGCGTCGGCGGGTCGGTATTTTCGGAGTGTATACGAGCACTCGCCCATAAAGGAAGGCTTGCGACCGTGGGATACGTCGACGGTGTAATGAAGAGCGAGATCGATCTTGAAGCGCTGCATGCAAACCGCTTCGAGCTTTTCGGTGTGTCCAACAGCCGACTGGGCCCCGAAGACCGCGCCGCAACCGTGCGCGGTTTTGTCCGGGATCTACTTCCCGCATTCGGCGACGGCCGTATCGTGCCGGTCATCGACAAGGTGTTTCCCTTCAACGAACTTCCTGCGGCCAAGGATTACATGGAGTCTGATCGTCAGGTCGGCAAGATCGTCATACGCGTCTTGGAACCGTAGCGCCGAAGACGGCAAAGAACTCGGAAAAGGACCGAGAGGGCAAACCGAATGAATATCGGAAGCGTGTTAGAGAAATCAACGGAGAAAAATCCGGACAAGACCTATCTCTATTACAGGGATGAACAGATTTCCTACGCAGACTTTAATGAGAGCACAAACCGGGTGGCCAACGGGTTCCTCGATCTGGGTATCCGTGAGGGCGATCGGGTCTGCATCATGCTCCGAAACTGCCCGGAATTTCTGTATGCGTGGATGGGGCTTTCGAAGATAGGGGGAATCCTGGTCCCAATCAATGCCGCCTTCAAAGAGAAGGAGGTGGAATATATTGTCCGGCACTCCGAGGCGTGTGCGATCGTCGCGGCGCATCCGTTTGCCACGATTATCGAGGCCGTCAAACCCAAGACGCCGCAATTGCAGCGGTTTATCGGTACGGACGAGGAAGCGGTGCCGGGCTGGACGCCATTTAAAGACTTGCTGCAGGCGCCGGGTGAGTTGAATAAGCGTGCGAAACCGGCGGGGGATCATGTCGCTACAATCATGTACACCTCGGGAACAACCGGTCCCCCGAAGGGTGTGCTCGTACCCCACAAGGCCTATGCATACGGCGGGCAGGGATTCTCGCGCTGGGTTGATATCAAAGAGAGCGACCGCCTCTTTACGTGTCTGCCCCTGTACCATGCCAATGCCCAGTACTATTCGACCATGGGGAGTCTGGCAGCCGGAGCGAGCCTGATCCTCGTCGACGGATTCAGCGCAAGCAGATTCTGGAATCAGGTCCGGGAATACGGGGCCACTGAATTCAACTTCGTCGGGATGATGCTGCTGGTACTGACCAAGCAACCCGAATCTGAAAAGGACAGAGACAATTCGATTCGTGTGGCATACGGGACCCCGGCCCTTGAAAAATCGGTTCAGGATTATGTTGAGAAGCGATATGATCTTACGATTCTTTGCGGTTATGCATTGACGGAAAGCCCTTTCGGTACGATACAGCCCCTCTATGGTCTGAGGAAAGAAAAAAGCATCGGGCGGCCGAGACAGCATTGGACGTTTAAAAACGAAATCAAGATTTTTGATGAAAATGACAAAGAAGTGCCCCACGGCACCATCGGAGAGCTGGTGATCAAAAACACGGCGACCATGAAGGGATACTATAAAGAGACCGAATTGACAGAGAAAGTTTTAAAGGGGGGCTGGCTCCACACCGGCGACAACGCCTATCAGGACCGGGACGGATATTTTTACTTTGTGGACAGAAAGAAAGACTTCATCAGGCGGCGGGGAGAAAACATCTCCTCCATGGAAATCGAAAGCGTAATGAACGCCTACCCGAAAGTTCTCGAATCAGCGGCCATCGGTGTGCAATCCGAGCTTATGGACGAAGAGGTCTATGCCTATGTTGTGCCGAAGCCGGGGGAGACAATAGACCCTGTCGATCTGTTCCGGTGGTGCAAGGAGAGGCTCGCCTATTTCAAGATTCCGCGGTATATGGAGTTCAGGGATTCGCTGCCGAAAACCCCGACGCATCGCATCGAAAAGTACAAGCTGAGATCCGAGAAAAAGGATTTGGCCGAGGGCTGTATCGATCGGGAAAAAATGGGGATTGAAATCAGATAATGCCAAATAACCCATCTTTCCGGAAACGAGACGATATTACGTCATGCCTTGAAGTTCAAATGTTTGGATCATCTCCAAAAGATTTGAAGTCATTTAAAATGAGTAAACAGTTGATCCCAAGTGGTTGTGATTGAAAATATATATTTTAGCCGCAGACCCACACAGACATACGCAGACAATAAAGATTATTTGCCTGGGCGACATGCCCAGGCAAAAGCTTCTAATGCCTTTCAGGCATAAGCGTAAATATTATCGCGAAGCGATTGACTGTTTTTGCCTCCATTCCATCAAGTCGCGGAGGCAAAATATCCGTGTCCGTCTGTGTGTGTCGAGCGAACAAAGTGAGCGGGCGGCTAATAAAAA
>CAYSUA010000459.1:0-5216 GCA_964433795.1 uncultured Desulfobacteraceae bacterium
ACAGTCACACGCGCACGAATCGGCTCACCTCCAAAGCCTATTCCTGTAAGTAACTGGGCTTTGTGCACAACCGCATAAAATTAAACGTAATCGTAGGTCCAGCTTTTCTATTGACCGTTTTCCTTCTTCGGCTATACGAAGCGGGCTTCGACGCTTCCCAACTGGGTGAACGAGGCTTTCACGACATCGCCTATCTTGGGAAAACCTGCTGCGGTAAAGGAACCTGCCGGAACCAGATATCCGGCTTTCAGGTAGGTACCGTAATCCACCAGCCGATTCGCCAGCCAGGCCAGCGAGTTGGCCGGGTGATCGAGTACCGCCGCACCCGCTCCTGTGGCAACCATTTGGCCGTTGATTTCCAGAACAACTCCTTGAGCCCTCAAGTCTATATTATGGGGATCGCACAGCATATCACCGAGAACCAGGCCTTGTGCCATGGTGTCCACCACCAGCATATCCTGTGCGGTCACACTTTTTTTCTCATACCGGTTGTTGGGAAGCTCTATGGAGGCGAACACCCCTTCGGTAGCGGCCAGCACATCGGATCGAGTGACTCCGGGTCCCTTGAGATCTTTTTTCAAAAGGAACGTGATTTCAGGCTCAACAATGGGCGTGATGTACCCGTCAGTGTCGATGGTGTGATTTTCAAGACCTAGGATATCAAACATGTGCCCGAAAACGGGCTCATTTACACCGAACTGCTGCTGAACCACCGGATTCGAGAGCCCGATCTTCATGCCGACTTGATGATGGCCTGCCACTCTGCGCTTTTCAGCCACCTCAAACTGCACCCGGTATGCCTCATCCATGGTCAAATCCGGATACTCTCCGGTATATAGGGTGATCTTTCGTGTGGGATCAAGTTCATCAAACACTTTTTGGGCCAGGGCTTTCAGTTCAGCTTCTGGGTAGGCCATTTTTTCCTCCTTCTGTTGTATAGACGGGCTGAGTCCGTACCATGTTTCGGAAACCGATTTTAGATGTAAGGGGATAGCATAAGTTCGGGGAAAAATATAGAGGGATGCTCCGTTCGGTCAAGATAATTAACCGGATCTATTGATACCCGTGCCTTAGGGCGAGCTTTTCAAACATCCTCACAAGTCCGGTGCCCAGTGCATAGATAGATTCAATGTTGAGATTATCTTCTGCTGTTGAATCGAAAAAAAGATTAAGGCTCGACTCGAAGTCGTCCTCCGGCTTCCAATAACAGATAAGGATAGGCACATTGGGTAGTGGATTCAGCTTCAATGAAATATCAGATTCGTAATGGTTTTCCACCTGTCTTCCGTTAAAAATATGAATCATATCCTCGAAAAGCTCAGTATAGGTGTCTGCTATGCGTTTCAGTTCTTTCTCACAACGTTGTTCGAAAAGACGATATCCTGCCTTTCCACTCTCCAATTCCCTGTATGGTATCCACTTGCCGGAGACCGGCCCCCCCTTGGATGTAAGCACGTAATTGAGAAAAGGAACCGCTATCCAGGAATGAACGTGGATGTCCGACGAGAGGTTTCCCTCGGCGTCTACGCTGAAATCTTTACCGCAGATTTTAATGGTCAGCTTGTCTCCGTTAAACTGTGCCCCCAATCGTCGAGCCGCCGCCGCCAGGTCCATGCCGGCGATTTTTCTTTTAAGCTGATCGATCGCTTCATCCTGCTCCTGTTCCATGGTTTTCCGGACTTCGACTTTATCGCCGAACCGGTCAATGATTTTACGATCCAGATGAGTGCATTCATGAAGCGACTTACGACCCTGGAATACTGCAGCAGCAAAGGCCAGGCAGGTCTTTTCATAACAATCTCTGCAATTCGATTTGTCGAGCAGTTTGAAAATTTCCATAAGATTTTGGAATTGAGGCATTCGGTATCTCTCCAATTTTAAAGTTCATTACGGCGTAGCGTGGCTTTGATTTTAGTAATATAAATTTTAAACACAAATCTGGAAAAAAGAAATCCCCTATTTGGGGATAGACGGTTCTTACAGAAACAATCTATTGAGTGCTGCTGCAGATAAAGAGGGGCTTAAAAAAGGAAAACCCCGAGTGACCCATTCTGAAATCTGACTTCCCCTTACGGTTTATTTTGGTTACCTTGCTCAGTTTTCCCTAAAAGGCGAACCTTCTAGTTTCCACCGAACCTTGTCCCCAAACGTATGAATCAAATTCCTTACTCTGGATCTCTCGGGGTTGATTGCATTAAAGTATAATCAGAATGTTTTGTCAAGCTTTTTATTTCACTTTTTTCAAATTATTTTTCTTCCGTTCAACTTGCTGATTTACTTTTAAATTTTTTAAATAAATGCTATAAATGCCCATAGTTCGGTCGTTTAAGGGTATTTCAATGTTCAACTAACGGTAAAGATTCAACAAATTAAAACGAAGCCGATTAAAAAATAAGCAATATGGTAAAATAAATAAAAACTTGGAGTGCGAAGAAGAAGTGGGGAGGCTTATTATAACAAAAGAAAAAGAAAACCCCGAGTGACCCTTTCTGAAATTTGACTTCCCCTTGCGGTTTATCCCGGTGACTCCGTCCGCTTTTCCCTTGAAGGCAAAACCCTCAAGTTTCCGCCGAACTTTGTCCCCAAGCGTATGAATCAAATCCCTTACTTTGGATCTCTCGGGGTTGACAGCATTAAAGTATAATCAGAATACTTTGTCAAGCTTTTTTTTCTACTTTTTTTAAATTAATTTTCTTCTTTTTAACATGCTGATTTACTTCTAAGTTTTTCCTGAAAACACCTTAAATGCCTTTATTATAGGCTTTTAGAGCTATGGCATCGGTCAACTAACGGGAAAGATTAAACAAAATTAAATGCAAATGAGGATTACTCTTAATTTTATGATAGAAATTGAAAAAATAAAAAAAATAATCGAAAAGGCTCAAAATTTTTAATACCGTGAGTTATGTTTTTATTCTTTCTAATACCCCCGGATTTAAAACATTTTCCGGGATAGTGCCGCTGTTTAAAAATTGGATGATCTTACTTGCACTTAAACTCGCCATATTGATCAGACCGTCTTCTGATATACCGGCAACATGCGGACTGCTCACCACATTTTCATGTCGCAGCAAATCAATAAATTGTGGCGGCTCATCCTCAAACACGTCGATTCCATGACCATAAAGATGTTCGCTTAACAGCGCATTATAAACCGCCTTCTCATCTGCCACCCCACCGCGGCAGGTGTTGATGAGAATGGTTCCCGGCTTCATTCGATCGATTTCACGATTTCCGATCATTTTTCGTGTGCTTTCGTCCAGGGGAACATGGAGGCTGATGATGTCCGCCGAATCGAGGAGCTCCTCCAGAGAGACATTCTGAACGTCGTGTTCTTTTTCAAAGTCGGTATAAGCGACAATATCGTGATAGATGATCTTCATGCTGAAACCCTTGGCACGGATTGCAACTTTTTTACCGATATTCCCCAGTCCGATGATCCCGAGGGTTTTTCGAAATATGTCTTTGGTATTGATTCTTAAATCATCAAATTTTCCTTTCCGCATTCCCCGGTCCATCCATCCTATCCGCCTAGATACCGAAAGCATCAACCCCATAGCCATGTCCGCCACCGGATCGCTGTTGGACCCGGGATTGTGGGTGACCACGATTCCGTGATCCGTGGCAGCCTCCAAATCGGTTCCTTCAAACCCGGCGCTCCGGATGGCAATGATTTTTAATCGATCTGCTTGCTCAATAATTTTCCGTGTCACTTTGTCCATGGCTGTCGGGATCAGGGCATCCATGCCTTTTATGATCTTGCAGAATTCAGGCTCATTGTTGTTCAGCCCGGCCAGACCATAATCTTTTTCAATGACCTCAAACCCTGCTCCGATCATACGATCTATCGGGTCACGCGATATTTTTGCAAACCCCGGCACTACGATTAAAACTTTAGACATCGGTCAACTCCCATCTGTTTATTTGTTTGAGGGGTGTTTTCCCCCTGAGTTACTGAAATAGCTCAATCGGTATTCAGCAGCGGAATCGCGCACTGTCTGAATGCATTAGGGATCGTTAAGAAAGCGTCGACCGGATATTCGAGACTACTTTGGAGCTGTAATAAACAACATCCTTCTGTTTCAATAACGTGCCGGCGCTTTCTTTACGACCCCTTATAAATGAGTTTGCGCGATGGAGTCGCTGAATATTGATTGAGCGGGACCACAAGAAAACTCCCCGCCTCTTCATTTATTTGATCTTTCCGATAGCATCCTCAATTCGAGTCGATAATTCTTCTTCGATTTCGTAGCAGTGTTCTTTTGCGGGAAACTCCGACTGTTCCGTTTCATTGGAATAGCTTTTGATACAGGATTCGACAATGGAATTCACATCCGCATACTGTTTGGAGAACTTCGGGGTTTTCCCCTGGGTTAGCCCAATCATGTCGTGCAGGTTTGCACTCTGACCGTCGCAATACGGTCCTGCGCCTGCACTGATAATGATGGTGCCCGAAAACTGCTCACTCATCAGCTTGCCGACGATGGGCGGAACACATTCCACGGTGATGGCAAAGCAGCCCGCCTCTGAAAGCATCTTCGCTTCCTTGAATAGTTCCACAGCAGATTCGATGGTTTTTCCCTGTGTCTTGAATCCCCCCAACTGTTTAATCTTTTGAGGGGTCAGTCCAATATGGCCGTGGACAGGGATACCGGATTGCGAAATGGCTTGGACAGCCTTCCGGATATAGGCACCTCCCTCTATCTTAACGGCATCCACCCCGCCTTCTTTAACCAGTCGTCCGGCGTTTCGAACTGCATCGCTTTCACCGGTTTCATAGGACATAAACGGGAGGTCACCCACAACAAAACTGCGTACAGCACCCCGTGTGACCGCCTTGCAGTGATGAATCATGTCGCCCATGGTAACCGGCAGGGTATTGGGGTAGCCGAGGATACACATGCCGACGGAATCCCCTACCAGAATCATGTCCACACCTTCCCGGTCCGCAATGCAGGCCATTGGATAGTCCCACAGCACCACCCGGGTAATCTTCTTTCCCTGCTGCTTTTTTAATCGAAGATCGTCGATGGTTACTTTCTTATTCTGATGATCCATATTTTCTCCATCTTCCCAATGGAATCAGTATAATGATGCTTGTATATGAACTTAACCCGGACAAGCCGGAACCAAATTGAATATTGACGATTGAATATTGACGATTGAATATTGACGATTGAATATTGACGATTTGTGGTATCGCTTCGCTCTGTCTT
>CAYSUA010000460.1:0-5201 GCA_964433795.1 uncultured Desulfobacteraceae bacterium
TGAATTCGACTTTTTACGAATTCATCAATATTCAATTTTCAATAGACAATAGGCAATAGGCAATTAATATGGCAATGCACGCGATTCATAAAATTATGGCTTCGGCTTCAGGCCGGGATTCTGTATCGGTTGGAGAGATTATCAACGTCAATATCGATGTGGCCGGTATCAACGATATTTATTTGCTGGTCCTGAAGTCATTTGAAGAAATGGGTGGCAGCAGTGTCTGGGACCCACAAAAAGTGGTGTTCTTTTTTGATCACAATGCACCCTGCGGGTCCATCAACGCCGCAGAAAATCAAAAAACCATGAGGGAATTTGCCCGAAAGCAGGGTATCCCGCATGTCTTTGAAATCAACCGGGGCATTTGCCATACGGTATTGCCGGAAGCCGGCATGGTCAAACCGGGCAGCGTTGTCATTATCACAGATTCTCATACCACCACCCACGGCGCTTACGGCGCTTTTGCAACCGGAGTCGGCTCGACGGATATGGCCGTCATATTAATGACCGGGAAGTTATGGTTCCGAGTTCCGGATGTTGTTCGAATCACGTTAAACGGAAGTTTAAATAAAGGTTTGATGGCAAAAGATGTGGCTCTATATATCCTCGGGCAGCTGGGGGCGGATTTTGCGGTTTACCGGGCTGTGGAATTTTCAGGACCGATTGTTGACGCCATGTCATTGGAAGAACGAACGGTACTGTGTAACATGGCTGTTGAAGGGGCTGCTAAATCTGCCTATGTGCAACCGGATCAGAAAACCGTCGATTATATTAAATCAAGGACCTCCACAGATTTTACAATTTATGAAACAGATGCGGATTATAAATATGAAAAAGAAATCGTCTTTGATATCGGCTCGCTGAGCCCCCAAGTGGCCGTGCCCCATAATGTGGACAATGTGAAAAAGGTTTCAGAAGTCGAGGGCATCCCCATCGATCAGGTCTTTATCGGATCATGCACAGGAGGCAAGCTGAACGATCTTGCGGCTGCCGCCGGCATCTTGAAAGGAAAACAGATTGCGGGCAATACCCGGTTAATCATAAACCCCGGATCAAAAGAAGTACTAGAAAAATCAATCGAACTGGGATATATTCAAACTTTCATAGATGCCGGAGCAGCAATTTTCACTCCCGGTTGTGGAGCGTGCATCGGCCTGCATGGCGGTCTGCTGGCTGCCGGTGAAAAATGTGTTTCAACAGCCAACCGAAACTTCCCCGGTCGAATGGGAAGCCCCGAGGCCGAGATCTACCTGACATCTCCAGTGACCGCTGCCGCAACGGCAATCAAGGGGAAGCTCACTACGACATACCCATAACCTGACACCTGTTTGCGGGGGCGAAGCCGCAGGCGAAGACCCGAAACCCATAATTTAGATGGAGTTTGAAATGATTATTCGTGGAAAAAGCGTCGTATTGAATCATAACAATATCAGCACCGACCAGATATTTCCCGGAAAATACGTTAACCTGACAGATGCATCGGAAATTGCAGATCATGTCCTTGAAGGACTGGATCCCGGAATTAAGCAACGGATCAAACCGGAGAGCATATTGGTGGTGGGAAAGAACTTCGGCTGCGGATCAAGCCGGGAGCATGCGGTTATTGCCTTGAAGGAATCGGGGGTCTGCGCGGTCATCGCCGAATCAGCCGGGCGCATCTGGTATCGAAATGCCATCAATCTGGGATTGCCGGTGATTTTAGTTGAAGAACCGAATCTGAAGATCGGTGACGATGAAGAATTAGAAATTCATCTCAAACAGGGCATCGTTAAAAACATCTCTAAAGCGATGGATTATCAAGGTGAGCCTGTGGCGGATTTTATCCTGGAAATCTTTGAAAGCGGTGGAATAAAACCGATGATGCGAAAAAAATACGCTTCATCCTGACCTATATGCCCACCGTGAACCAACTCAAATCGAAATCTTTTTACCTCTCACAGAGCCCGCAGAGCACTCAGAGGCTTTTAGTTATTGTACAGAATCCTTGAGAGGAGGATTCTGCACAAACTGCTGCGCTACGCGGAACTGTTCTGATAATATGCATTGATTAGCATCATACCAACTGCCCTGCAAAGGGCTGATGGTATGGTCTGATTTTTCCTCTCAGAAAACCAGACCAGAAAACTTACCTCTCTGAGTTCTCTGTGAACTCGAGCGAAGCGGGCGTGAGATTATTATTTTTTTATCCGATTGAATAGTTGGTGAGCTTTTCCAAAACCTTGACCACCGCGGAATCGTCATCATCCCCCCAGCCGTTGTTCACACCCGCCTGATAGAGTTGTTGGGTAAGATTGGCTAAAGGCAAGACCAAATCCAGAGAATCGGCAGTATCTTTCACGATTCTGGTATCTTTTAACAGGATCTTCAAGACCCCCCGGGGCACAAAATCACGCTCGATCATCCGCATGGCCCGATGCTGAAATATCCAACTGTTGCCTGCACTGTTGGAAATGAGATTGAATACTTTCTTGAGATCCAATCCGGCTTTAGCCGCTAATAGCATTGCCTCCGCAGTAGCTGCATTATTTATGGCCACCAGAACCTGGTTAATACTCTTGGCGGCTTCGCCTGTACCCACGTCGCCGAAATGATAGACATTGCTGCTCATGGCTTCCAAAGCTTTCCGGTGTTCTTCCACCGCCGCTTCATCACCGCCGATCATAATGGATAGCGTTCCGGCCATGGCCCCTTCGGCTCCGCCGCTGATTGGAGAGTCAAGAAGTCGGATGCCTTTTTTCTCTGCAATCTGTGCAAGCTCTTTGGCTTGGGCAGGCGCCAGGGTACTGCACACGAATATGCAGCTTCCCGCTTTCATATTTTCAATAAGTCCTTCCGGTCCCTCCAGCACACTCAAGTTCTGCTCAAAGTCCAGAAGAACTGAGAATACCACCGAACATGCCTGGGCCAGCTCACCGAGGCTTGATGCAATAACGGCTCCCTTTTTCTTCATTTCCTCAAGCCGTTCAGGGCGAATGTCATAGACATGAACATTGAAATCCGCCTTCAACAGGTTGGTTGCCATGCCTATTCCCATGTTTCCAATACCGACCACGCCTACGTTGTTTTCCATTTCATTTCCTCCTTCATTTTACTTTTAGCGGTTATCTTCAAAGCCGCAGGTGCTTGACTTGAGGTTTCTGGATAACCGAATTGCTTTTAACGAATCCTTGGAACCGAACCTCCGTATAAGGCAACAAAAATCAGTAGTCAACAACGGTTTTCATGCATCTAAAATCAGTATTGACATAGAATTTTTTCTCAAACCGCATGACGAAGCTGTCTGAGACTTTCAGAGCCTGCATCCATAATGAAACCTAAGTCCGATGAAAACATGATCAGGCGCATCCCTTTATCCATCCATTGTGTCAGAGCTTCAATATTTCCCATGTGGATGCCTGCAGTCACGCCATGTTTTTGAGCTGATGCGATAACTTTTTCAATGGCCTCCACAACCACAGGATCTTTGGTCTGCCCCGGAAAACCCATGGATATGGAAAGGTCCTCGGGGCCGATGAGTGCAGCATCCACTCCCGGAACGGACAGCAAATCATCAATATGGTCGACAGCAACCTTTCGCTCGATTTGCGCTATCACCAAAGTATCTTCGTTATTGATCGAAATGAAATCAGACAGCGATCCGAAATCATATTCGGAATGTGGAGCATCGGACGAGCAACCACGCTTGCCCAGTGGAGGATATTTCATGCATGCAACAAATTCCTCTACCTCGTCCCGAGTTTCGATCCGAGGCATCATGATACCCATGGCTCCCATATCTAGAGGGCCGGTTATCAAATGATATTCCGGACTCGCCACCCGAACCAGCGGGCACATATCCATGACCCGCCCCATCCGGATAATATCCGAGACGGACTCCAGATTGTACGGCCCATGTTCCATATCAACCATGAAGAAATCGAATCCGACCTGTTTCAGGATTTGGGCGATGGCTGGAGTACGCACCTCTTGAACCATGGTGCCGATGACGGTTTCTCCCCTGCCCAGTCGTTGCTTAACGATATTTCTTCGCATATGCATACCCTTTCAAAAATCCGCTAAACAGACCCATAGATGGGGTTGTCTACGGAATGAGTTGCACCTTCAAACCCTTGCAGGTGCTGAAAGTGTCAAACGCTTCCTTCCAATCTTCAAGCGGAAATTTATGGGTGACCAAAGGACTTACATTTACGGCCCCGCTGGAGATGCACTGAAGAGCTCTTTCCCATGCCATCCAGCTCGATGCACCCCATCCGCCGACTACCTTTAATGCTTTGGCTGTAATTTCGTAAAAAGGAATTTCTGCAGGACCCGGCGGATAGCCCAGCGCCACCATGGTTCCGTATTTTTTGAGTATACTGAACGCTTGATGTATGGCGGAAGCGGAGCTGTTTGCCAGGATTACCACATCGACCCCTCCACCGTTTGTAAATTCGCGGACATACTGCTCCAGATCCTCTTTTTCTACATCTAGAATCCGATCCGCACCCAGTTGACCGGCCAATTCGAGCCTTTCGGAATCTGTACCGGTTCCTGTGACAACGATATGGCCGGCTCCGCAGGTTCTTGCCACCTGAAGACTCAGAAGCCCGATGGGTCCCGGCCCCATCACAACCACCGTATCTCCGATACCGACGGCCCTGCTGTCATCGAAAACGGTGATCACTACGCCGAGATCTTCTGCCATTGCGCCGTCTTCAAATGAAACGTTTTGCGGAATTCGATGGAGGTATGTTTCGGGAACGGCAAAATATTCGGCAAACGACCCATCCCGACCCCGCCCGATACAAACCACATCCGGGCACATGAAAGGCCTGCCGGTTTTGCAAACCTGGCAGTGCCCGCAGGAATCCACAACCAACTCACAAACTACCCGATCTCCCTGTTTCCAGTCCGTTACCCGCTCTCCCACATCCACGATCTCACCGCTGTTCTCGGAACCGATGATCACCGGCGGTCGGGTCACCCGCATCATCACCGGATCACTGTTGAATACCCGAACGTCCGATCCGATGGGAGCGGCCTTGGATCGAATCAAAACCTCACCCGGACCTATCCCGGGAATCTCAGCTTCCTTCAACTCGACGTTCCCTTTTTCTGGATTCGTTTTTATTACCGCTTTCATTGCAATCCTCCCCCTAAAATCCTCTTGTCATCACGATGAAAAATCTTGCCTGGTTATCTACAAAAGCCAAGTGACA
>CAYSUA010000461.1:0-5196 GCA_964433795.1 uncultured Desulfobacteraceae bacterium
AATAGTTAGTTTTTTTCTATAAAAAACAAAGAAATGATTATTAAGCGCCTAAAAGTATAGAATTACGACCTTTATTGATAAGGAGGGCAAAGATGGCCTGGGATAAAGAGTATGAATGCATGCCGGTAGATAAGCTCCGGCAATTCCAACTGGAAAAGCTGAAAGACACCGTTGATTGGATTTCAAAGAAAGTACCGTTTTATAAAAATAAACTCAAAGAAACCGGGATCAAAAAGGGAGACATCAATAGTCTTGAAGACTTGGCCAAACTCCCCTTCACTGTCAAAGATGATTTAAGAGACAACTACCCGTTCGATCTCTGTGCGGTGCCGTTAAAGCAAGTGGTAAGAGTGCATGCATCTTCAGGGACCACCGGAAAGCCGATTACCGGCCCATACACGGCTGAGGATTTGGATCAATGGACAGAGTGTATGGTTCGAAATTTTGTTGCAGCCGGTATTACCTCCGAAGATATTGTACAAAATGCTTACGGTCATGGATTATTTACCGGTGGCCTGGGCTTCCATCAGGCTGCAACCCGCCTCGCCTGCACGGTTGTTCCCACCAGTTCCGGTTTAACCGAGCGTCAGATCACGCTCATGAAAGATTTCGGTGCTGACGTAATCTTCTGCACACCGTCATACGCGCTGACCATTGCAGAACGTGCGGAAGAAATGAAGGTAGATATCAAATCCCTCCCGGTAAGAGTCGGTATATTCGGTGCTGAGCCATGGTCACAACAGATGCGCCTTGAAATCGAAGAAAGAATGGGGATAAAAGCCATGGAAGCTTACGGTCTAACCGAGCTTTGCGGACCGGGTGTTGCATTTGATTGCGAAGCACAGGACGGACTTCATGTCAATGAAGACCATTTTCTACCCGAAATTGTGGATCCCCAATCTTTGGAACCCCTACCTTTAGGGGAAACCGGCGAACTTATATTTACGTCGCTGCAACGCCGGGCCATGCCGATGATTCGCTACCGCACAAAAGACATTACACGGTTGCGTCGTGAAAAATGTGCCTGTGGAAGAACATTAATTAAAATGGACAAAGTATTCGGCCGATCCGATGACATGCTGATCATCAGCGGCGTGAATGTCTTTCCTTCTCAAATCGAAGCATTGCTGCTGGATATTGAGGAAGTGGAACCCCAATACCGGCTGGTGGTCCGGAAAAAAGGATATTTGGACCAGCTCCTTGTACAGGTTGAAGGAAAGAATGAAGTCTACGAAGCCGGCGATGAAAAGCGGTTTGAAGTGGAAGCTAAAATCGCTGGGCATATTCGCGGGATGATGGGAATCGGGGTCGAAGTCAATCTTGTGGAACCCAAGTTTATTGCCCGCAGCGAAGGAAAGGCACTCAGGGTTGTAGACGAGAGGCCGAAACAGTTCAGATAGGTTTTATTGAATCAGCCACATAAACCCCGTGGAATTCTCTTTCGAAGAGAGACTCCACTGGGTTCTTTTTTTACAATTCTCTTGCGCACCATCCTCTAAATTGTATAAACTAATAAGCAAAATGCATAGGACGCAGATCTACGCTGATAACCGCAGATAATAGATTATTCTTCTTTAATATTAAATCCTAATAATCTGCGTTCATCTGCGTCCAAAATATATTCTATACCATCGAGTTAAAATTCGTAACAAACAGAATGGGTCCAGATGACCTCCAAAGATTCAGATCAAATTGAAAAACCTCTTAAAATCGAATGCTCGATAGAGTCTCAATCAGGCGAATTCCTTGAAAAAGAAGACGTCAAAATCCATGAAGAACGTTTCCGGGTATTTATCGAAGATGTCGCCGACGGATTTTATGAGGCCGATCTCAATGGGAATTTCTTATTCTTTAACAATGCCCTTTGCCGCCTATTCGGATATTCGAGGGATGAGATCCATAGTAGAAACTTCCGTGATTTCATGGATGAAATAAACGCCCAGACTGCATACGCGAGTTTTAATGAGGTTTTCCGCACCGGAGAAGGATTTACGGATATCCTATGGGAAATTGTTCGAAAAGACGGAAAGAAACGGATTGTAGAAATATCGGCCAATCTCATCATCGATGATAATGGAAACAAATCCGGTTTTCGGGGTGTTGCCAGAGACATCACGGAAAAACATGACGTACATCAAGCGCTGATATTATCCAGAAAACAGGCATTATTAGAAAGTGAGGCCAGCCGCAGAGCGGAACAGCGATATCGGGCTTTGCTTGACTTTCTCCCCTACCCCATATTTGTTTTTAGCCTAGAAGGAACGGTATTCTACCTGAATCCGGCATTTGAAAAAGTTTTCGGATGGACCCTAAAAGAGCTTAAGGGCAAACACATTCCGTTTATTCCCGAACATCTCAAGAAGGAGACAAAACAAGGAGAAGAACAATTATTCAAGCACAGGGTTATTCGAGACATAGAAACCCAGCGGCTGACCAAAGACGGGAGAACACTGGATATACTGGTGAACGGTGCCATTATTTACGATTCGGAAGATGAACCCACAGGCCATGTACTGATTCTAAGAGATATCACCCGAGAGAAGAAAACCGCAAGCGTCAACGACGCACTTCACCGGATCGCAGTGGCTCTTCCCCGCTACCGGAGTTTGAATTCACTTCTGGAATTTATCATTGCGGAAGTGCAGAATCTCCTAGGTGTAGGCGGAGCCTCTGCCATTCTTTTGGATGAGGAGAAACAGGAATTTTATTTTCCGGTGACTTCTTTTGACGATCACAATGCCGGGAAAAAATTCAAGGAAATACGTTTCCCCGCAGATAAAGGGGTGGCAGGTCAAGTATATAAAACCGGCCGCCCAATGATCATATCCGACAATTCTAAGAATCCCTTTTTCTTAAAACATGTGGACGCGATTACCGGTTATGAAACACGAAACATGCTGGACGTTCCCATTCAAACCCAGGACCGAAAGATCGGGGTGCTGTGTGCTGTAAACAAAAAACAAGGGAATTTTAATGAAGAGGACATTACATTGCTTAGCGCCATTGCCGGTGCAGTAGCGCTCCCCATAGAGAACGCAAGAATCAATGACGAATTGAATCGATCCTATGAAGAAGTTCGAAGCCTTAACCGTGCAAAAGACAAAGTCATCAATCATCTATCTCATGAGCTGAAAACACCGGTGGCAGTATTATCCGCCTCATTGGATCTACTCAATAAAAGACTCATGAATGATGAGGGGAAAGATCATCAAAAAATTTTAGACCGCGCGCAGCGGAGCCTGCAGCGACTTCTGGATATGGAATATGAAATAGAGGATATACTTCGAGAAAAAAACTATCGAAGCTATAACTTGATCACCAAACTGCTGGAGTCATGTTCGGATGAATTGGAATTGCTGGCATTGGAAGAATTTGGAAAAATTGAGGTCGTCCAAAAAATAGAGTGGCGTATAGAAGAAATATTCGGCCCCAAAGATTCACCGGTTGAAGAAATCATGCTCCGTCAATTTGTAAACCAGCATATCGAAAACCTCCGTCCCCATTTTTCACATAGGGCTTGTCATTTGATCATTCAACTATCTGAAACCCGGCCGGTTATGATTCCAAAGGATGTACTGGCCAAGATAGTGGAAGGGCTGGTTCGAAACGCAGTTGAGAACACACCGGATAAAGGTCGAATAGAAGTTGCGGTAAAGGAGACTTCGGATGGTCCGGAGCTAAGGGTAAAAGATTTCGGGGTCGGTATTACAGAAGACAATCAGAGGCTCATCTTTGAAAGTAACTTTGTCACCCACGACACCATGCAGTACGCTTCCAAGAAACCCTACGATTTCAACGCCGGCGGGAAAGGGTTTGATCTTCTCCGGATAAAGATATTTTCCGAACGATATCATTTCAGCATAAGAATGGTTTCGACCCGATGCGGATTCATCCCTCTCGACACCGATCTCTGTCCTGGTGATATCGAAAAATGCAGACATTGCAAAAGTGAAGAAGACTGCTTTCAATCCGGGGGAACTGAAATGATTGTTCGATTCTCGATTCCCTCTAATACGGTGGCAGATCAACGGCCAATGTAAGAAGAAGGAAATCTTAGTGATGCCAGATAAAGATAAACAAACGGTTCCCTCCGAGCCCTTTTTCCGGGAGATTCAGATCGAGTTTCTCATCCATGAGTTAAAGGGACCGGTCTCCGTTATCGAAACCGGTTTGAGGACGCTGCTTGAAAAACAGGATAAGTTCGGTCCCTTATCCTCCAAACAAGAAAAAACCCTCCAGCGAGCATTGAAAAATGCGAAAAAAACAAGGGAAATGATAAACGATCTTCTGGAAATAGGAAGATCCGAAGCCGGGTGTTTTTTGTGCTGCCGGTTCAAACCGGAAAAAGCTGTCAGGGATGTGCTGATAGAAGAATTGGAGACACTTACGATCGGGACAATTTCTTCTGAAAAAAGTGAATGGCAAATGCAGGATCCGGAAACATATGGTGTGTTTTTGAATATCGACGCACAAACAGCGAGTGCGGAAATGCTTCAAGATGAAACAAAATTTCGCCAAATTTTCGGGAATCTCATTAAAAATGCGCTCAGACATCGGAAAACTCGAATTGACATAAGGGTGAGTCAGGAGAATAACCAACTGATTGTTGATGTGGCTGATGATGGCCCCGGAGTAAATGCCGAAGATCATGAATTGATTTTCAGACGGTATACACAAGCCAATCAAAACGCATCCCTTAACCGAAACGGTCATGGCTTGGGGCTTGCCGGCGCACTCATAATGGCCCGGTCTCTTGGGGGTGATATTCGATTGAAAAGCGAAACCGGGAAAGGTGCAACGTTCCGATTAATCCTGCCAATGACCATGGAACAATCGAAGCTTCCTGATGAATGCATATTGCCGTAGGCTGAAAGCTGAATGCTCAAAGCTGAAAGCATGAGATACAGACTTCAAATTGAGTACTTTGAATCGGGTACCATAGAAGGATTTAAAATCTAATGGCTGATGAAAGCAAACCGTCACGCGCTGTTTATCCTGATGCTCCAAGGGTTGCTGTTGGTGCGATCGTATTTAACAACAACAAGGTGCTCCTGGTTCAGCGGGGAAAACCCCCGGCAGAAGGAGTCTGGGCCATTCCAGGTGGGAGCGTAAAGCTTGGTGAAACCCTTCAACACGCTGCGGAACGGGAGATACTTGAAGAAACCGGTGTTACCATAAAGGCACGCGAACCGGCCT
>CAYSUA010000462.1:0-5158 GCA_964433795.1 uncultured Desulfobacteraceae bacterium
GGGCTTCGAGATAAACAAAACATCTTGGGAAATAAAATAGTTAGGGCCTATTGCAGCTCCTTCATGCTGTTCGGTGTAACGCTCCCTAATACACTCAGACAGTCACACGCGCACGAATCGGCTCACCTCCAAAGCCTATTCCTGTGAGTAACTTGGGCTTTGTGCATAACCCAAAATAGAATATTGAATGATGAATGCAGAAGTAAGGTATGTTATCCTTCGACATTCAAAATTACTTGTTCAATATTCGATATTCTCATTTATAAAGCAATATCAAGTCCTTCCGCCAATCGAGTTAGCTTGGGAAATTCATCCCCTTGAAAATAATCGAGATTAAGCCTCAAGGTTTTCAGCGCTTTCGGAATGTACTGGGCAAAGTGTTGTTTTTTCTTGACCTGGGAAAGGAAGCCGAATGCCCCCAATATCTGCAGGTTTCGAGTTACGGCACAATATCGATACCCCTTGATGAAGCTATCTTTGGAAACCCCTGTTTTTAATTCATAGAGATCGGCACAGTCTTCCAACAATCGATTTTGTAAAGAAAATGGAAGCGATACATACGGATCTGCCAGCAGCGAGGCAAGATCGTATTGTATGGGGCCTATTCGACCCCCCTGGAAATCGATGAAGTGGAATTGCCCTTCATGAATCATAATATTTCTGGATTGAAAATCTCGATGCAAAAACCCATTGATTCCGAATCGTACTGCATTTTCAGCCAGCGTGTCGAATTCGGTTTCAAAATCGCTGTAATGACGATTTCGATGCATAAACCCGTTTAAAAAAGCCTCCATAAAGTAGCGGCATTCTTTTTCAAGAATCACAGTTTTATCGTAAGCCGGGGTCTGATACGTCCAATTCGGATCAAAATTCTCTCGGCCCCTGAAGGACATATCGATTAAGAGTCCGATAATTTCTCGATACATGGTGTAAATATGATCCGCGCTCTCTGACTCTTGTACTGCTGATTGCAGATGGATATCTCCCAGATCCTCCATGAAAACCAATCCCGAAAACGGATCCGAATGATAAATTTTTGGAACCGGAACCCCCTTTTTATGTAAATGACACCCGATGAAGACAAATGAATCCGCTTCTGAAACACCGGGTTTAAGTCTGATGCCGTGATCAGCCAAGATAAGGGAGTGTTTGTGTGTGATGCGGTACCATGTTCGATCCGAGCCGTCACCGGCGATCCTTGAACGTTCGATCGTTTTTCCGATATTGGTTGCGAAACCTTTTTGGAACGCTTTCAAAACCATTTTGTTGTAGACTACTTTTTTATAACGCTCCGGTGTCCCCATATCAGACCAAAAATTGCCGTTTAATATATGCGCCTTAATGCGCTGATCTTCAGATATGAGTTGTTTGTAAGTCTCGATACTGTTTGAAAACCGATCGCGGGGAATCCAATTTAAGATTTCCGGATCGAGGACCTGAATTCCGGTAAAGGTCAACTGTGCTGAGACACCTGCTTTGGAATCGGCCGGAAATCCCTCTACAAATCCATCGTTGCTGACCGATGCGGTGTTGAACTCAGGGCAATCATGGAGAACCAAGGTGACCGGAAATGCATGGGCCAGATGAAATTCATATACCGAACGAAAGTCGATATCGGTGACGATGTCGCTGTTTACAACCAGAAAGGGCCGATCATCCCAGAAGTCTTCTATGTTTTTGATTGACCCCCCGGTACCCAAAATTTCAGGTTCGTAACAGGTTCGGACCGGTACGGAATAATTTTGAGCGGTGATAAACGATTCGATCTGGGATGCAAGATGATGGGTATTTACGGCAATCGCTTCACAACCGGCCTCCTGCAGGCTGCAAATGATGATATCCAGAAACGTCCGACCACCAATGGTGAACAGCGGTTTTGGAGTGTAACGGGTGTAGGGCAGAAGTCGTGTTCCGAGACCGGCTGCAAGGATCAGAGCTTTCATGAGTGCTTAAAATAAAACATCGGACGGTTAAAAGAGATCTTAATGAATTGACAATCGTTTCATGTACTTTTGAATTTCATCGGCATAGTAGTTTATTTTTTCCGTATTTTCCGAACCCTTAACGCCATTGGAGAGATAATAATTGATGGCATTATCATAATTAACCTTTGAAAGTGCTTCCTTTAGTTCAATTTCGTTTCGTTTATACATGCGGTTCCCAACGCTTTGGACTTTTTTTAGACGTTCTTTAGGATCGATGGAGTTTTGTGCGGACTGCATAAAATAGTTCAGCGCGATCCAATAGGATTCAAAATAGGTTCTTAAAAAACTGGCATATAATCTCAGCTTTGTCAGGCCGGTGGGGGTGACCTTGCATATTTCCTCATTATCGGAATGGGGAATCAGCACACCGTCTTTTGCAAAGGCTTTAAGGCTTCTTCGGATTAAATCTTCGCCGGATTGGTTTTCACTGTATGCAAATTCGTTTTGAAAAAGTTCTTGAAGAAACCGATAGTTGGAGCAGAGATCCTCCACAGAAAACTCGAATGCATCTTTTTCAAGTATTGAAAGTGCCGTAAAAGCCGGAGGAACAAAATATGAAATGCAATTGTTCTTGTAGTACTCAAGGATTGGCCGCTTGTTTTCATTGATCCGAAACAAGGTATCAACGGAATAGCCATCCTTGTCTTCTGATATCTTTTCAATAAACTTAAGTTGAACATAAGCATCGAGGAGCTGGCTCAGGGTCTGATAATGATCTGTGGACAGCGCTTCAGACATGTCCACCTTTTGGTAGACGAGATATCGGTAGTATGTGTCAAAATAAAACCGAATCTGATCAAATGAGAACCGTTGTCGTGAGCAGTTTAAGACCGCACTGGCAAAGAGCGCTTGAGGGGTTACCACGGCAACGCTGTCTATGGCGGTCAGCACCTGATCCGCTATATTTCGACAGAACCTGTTTTGCTCTTTGGAGGTCAAGTCTTTGATGGTCTGTCCCTGATTTGATAACAGCATTTTTATAGATAGGGGCTCATGAAAACGGATATAAATTCTTCCGTGTCGTCTTTTCAAAAACCGTCTTGCCTTAATAACCTGAATGAAGCTTTCGGGTTTCTTTTGTCCTCCTTCAATTTCGTTCAGATAAGCACTTTCCTCCAGAACCTGATCGTATCCGATGAAGATGGGCACCAAGATCATATCTTCGCATGCACCGTCGCGGAATGCATTGAGAAGAATTGATAGAAGCCCTAATTTGGGCATAATCAGTTTGCCGGTTCGGCTTCGCGAACCCTCAAGGAAGAACTCAATATTGAATCCTTCATCCAACAGCTTATGGATGTATTCGGAAAATACTCTGGAATAGAGTCTGGCTCCTCTAAAACTCCTTCGAATAAAGAACGCACCCCCGGCCCTGAAGAGTGTTCCCATGGGCCAGAATGAAAGATTCTTACCTGCTGCAATATGCGGACACGGCATGTTGTGATCGTACAACAGTGAGGATAGAATAAGATAATCGATGTGGCTTTTGTGACATGGAAGAAGGATGAGGGGACCTTTCTGAGCCATGGTCTTGACCCGGTCCAAACCGTCGGTATTGACCGAAACCTCCTCAAACATTAACCGAATAAGTTTCCTGACGATAAGAGAGGCCACCTTAATCAGGCCGACCCTATAGTCGGCTGCAATTTCCTCCAGGTAATCATCCGCCTCCTTGCGTGCCTGCTGGAGGGGGATACTGCGGGATTTTGCATATCGATTCATGAATTGCTGGAGTCGGTCGCTGGTAAGGATCCTTTCCTTGAGTTCTTCCCTTGTTTTAAGTTGAGGTCCGGTAATGCTTTGACGGTGCCGATCGATCTGACTTGCCAATTTGCGCCGCAATGCAAAGGATAAATGCTCTGAACTTAATTTTTCATTCTCTGGATCGTTAACAAACGTTTTAAGATTTACCGGTTCCGATACCTCAACAAACACGTGCTTCGGATTAATGAGCAGGGTCAGGGTGCGTCGAATTCTTCCGGGATTCCCCTTGGTTCCGAACAGCGTGTCGATGAATCCGGGAACAGACCGTTCCGGGTTTTTATCAAAAAACATGAGCAGAGGAATAATAACGATGGGACGGTCTATGGTGTGATGAATATCGATAAGGTGTTGTATCGGGTCGGTTTGGGCTTTTACAAATCTTTGGTAAAAGCTTTTCTTGTCAATCAATGATAAAAATGCGGCTTTTCCGTTAAGCAGCCGGTGTTCGATAAAGCCGCTTTTATACGGATCGGGTAAAGATAAATTAAAAATAAAGTAATCAATATAGGATAAGATGATTTTAAGTATACGGGACAGCGGCTGCCAGAAAGTGACACGGTAATCAAATCCGATTTCAGGAAAAGTATATCCCAACCGCTTAAAGCGTGTATGATAAAATAGGAATTCGAAATTCCATTTATTTTTGGTGGCAAAGACAACAACGGCACCTTCCGGAAGCCTGCTCAAACGTGCTGTTTGGTTCTCTTCGATTTTGATTCGAGAAGAAAAGAGTTTAAGCAAGGCTCTGGACAGAAAATCCATCCTGTCGGGTATCTGGCACAAATAGTGATTATGGTTGCCGAGAAGGAACCTTTCGATCCAGCTCCGTAGGGTTTTCCTCAGCTTATTCCATTTCAATTTTAACATTATGTATCTTAATTCTGGAATTTGTGTTTTTTAATGTCTATCATAAAGTTACAGGCAAAAAAATACCAGAAAGTATTGATCAAAGCAATGTTTTCTTGTTCCAATTTTATATGAATCATATATGAATTTGGGGGCTTATGCCAATAGTATGGAATAATGAGAGAAAGAAAAATATAAAATTAATCTTGCGTTGGCCTTTTTGTTGTGATAGGAACCTGCGCGTTGGTTTCGTCTCTTTCAATTGAAATCTAACGGCGTGTCATGGGCAACACGTGTCTTTTACCCGATAGAATTATTCATCAGTTTACTAATATTTTCATAATAAAGGAGGATTATTTTCTATGAAGACTTTAATTGGTGGTGCGGTTGCTGCTGTATTGGGCATAATCGGATTATCGGTTTGGTGGAAACCCTTTTTACAGCTCATTGCCGGTGCCATTCCTGCCGTGCTTGTTCTGGGCGGCGGCTTGGCCATATATCTTGGCTTTGACGAGCTTAAGGACAGCTGGAAAAAGGATGATACGACGTTTGATACTTCAACA
>CAYSUA010000463.1:0-5153 GCA_964433795.1 uncultured Desulfobacteraceae bacterium
AAGACAGCGATTGCCCTGAAGCGAGCTGAGACTGGTATCCGGAATTGAAGATACCGAAAAACAGATGGGGCAGGAGGGCAAGAATAACCAGTGCCATATATCGCTTTACATCCAGACTGTCCCGGACATGGGGCACGGCTTCGGTGACTTGGGGGGTTGCGAAAAAAACACTCTCAATGGATTCGAAAAAAGGGTAGAGTTTCTCGAATTTTCCCCCCTTTTCAAAATGAATCCGTTGAGCGTCGAAAAATACCTTCAGTATCTTCATCGATTATGCCTGTTCGTTATAATAGGCTGCCTTGGCGGTTTTTAACGTGCCGAACAATTCAATCTTGGAAGGGCAAACATAAGAACAGAGCCCGCACTCCACACAATCCAGGAGACCATGAGCCAGAGATTCCTCAACCTCATCAACCAGAATGCTTTTGTAGGTTAACTGTGGCAGAATATCCACCGGGCACACGTCCGGACAATGATTGCAGGCGATACAAGCCCGCACCCCGCCGTGAATATTGCAGTTCATCACCAAATCGTTGCGATTGAAGGCCGATAGAAACGTTCTGGAATAACTCGGTTTTCTGAACCCGGGCTGAAAAGATGCCAGCACTTCCCGCTCATTGCCTGCTTGAAGCAGGTTTAAACCGGTTTCAAAAAATCCCAGGTAGGAGTCTTTTAAGCCGGTATATCCGGTTAAAATGCCGCCCACAATGCAGCGAATATCTCCTTCTTCGGTTCGATCTCCCATCAGGTGGCGTAACGGCACACCGATCCGGGTCTGATAATGCTGGCGTTGAATTGCCATGCTGCCGGCCAGCACAACCGTGCGCCGGGTGGGGTATCGACCGGTCTGAAGTAGTTCGGCAAGAAGCAACAGATCCTGAGCATCAATATACCATGTTCGGTTTTCTGATGGGGCCGATTTTGTGTGATAAATCAAAACGCCGGCATCGTGTGCCGGATAGTCACCCTGATAGATGTGGGTGATGAGATCCTCAAATTCCGAAAGCACGACATCATCTCCTTGAGATGCAGCCACAAAAACCTGACCGTTGGCCAATCGGTTGAGAATCTTCACACCGAAACGAAACAGATCTTCCCTTCCGTTTAGGAAGGTTTCAGGTCTTGGATGAAACGGTTCGAGGTTTCCGATGGTAACGAAAATGCCGGGAGGTGTAATTTGGGGGTCCGGCCAATCCCGAAAAGGAAGCATTCTAATCAACGGCCATAACCCGCCCTGAATAATCGCTTGGACGATATCCTTTCCGTTGGCCGCTTCAAGATCGCTTTCTGAAAAGGTTTGAAACTCCCGAAAGGATTCCTCTTCATCCAGTTCAATAACGATCTCCTGGATAACCCGGCGAGGACCCAGGTTGATATTCACGATCGTTCCGCCACCGGGTGAAAGAAATTGGATTTCCGTGTTCCGTTTATCCTCAAACAACACGGAACCCACCTGAACCTGGTCATTCACTTTTACTCTGAGGCGGGGTTTGACAAAGGGTATTCTTTCCGGAAGGGCGGCAACATGAGTCGGTTTAGTTAAACCTGCCGATTGTGGAGAAGGCGCCCCCGCTATGCGCAGGCTGTAACCCTTTTTCAGATGAACCGGTACCATAGTGTCACTCAGCAATCATTACCGTACGACTTCAAGGGGGTTTTCGCCACCTGAATCATGTCCGGACATTCAACAGCGGCTTCGGCACCATCCACGTTGGGCGGCAAATCTCCATAAGCAACCGAAATCAATTGGTTCTTACCATCTTTAATTTTTATTTTCAACCTGCTATAATGAATCGTTTTTGGGAAGTTCTCACTTGACATTTTTCGGTTCAAGTTCCATTTAAACTTAATATTTGTAGGTAGAGCCTGTTTCAAATCGAATGATATCTTAAAGACTAGAGGTGTTGCATGGATGAATGCCGACCCATACTTAATACCGGATTGAGAGGATTTTCGGTTGCCACGACCCGCATCAGTCATGTGGACAAAGCTGCCGAAAAATTAATCTACCGTGGCTTTCTCGCAAAAGATTTGGCCGATACTTCAACGTTTGAAGAAGTGGTCTTTCTTTTACTGTACGAGCGATTGCCGACAAAAAATGAACTGGAAGCGTTCAACGCGCAGCTGACAGGCGCACGCAATGTTCCTCCGGAGCTTATCGCAGCGCTCAAAACGAGGCCCAAAGATTCTCTGCCCATGGACATACTCCAGGCAAGTGTGCCCATGTTGGCAAATCATGATCCGAACATCAAAACGTATACGGCGGAGGCATCGGTACAAATGGGAATAAGACTCATTGCCAGCTTCCCCACCATCGTTGCCGCATGGGATAGGATTCGAAACAACAAGGAACCCATTGAGCCTTCTGATCAGTTGAGTCATGCGGCCAATTTTCTCTATATGTTGGGCGGAAATGTTCCAGATGAGGAGACGGCTCGATTTTTCGATATTTGTCTGATTCTCCATGCTGAGCATTCATTTAATGCATCCACCTTTTCAGCCCGACAAGTTGCCTCAACCCGAGCCCATATGTATGCATCAGTTTCAGCGGCCATCGGCTCGTTATCCGGCGAACTCCATGGCGGGGCAAATGCAAGAGTGATGCAGATGCTGAAAAAAATAGGATCGGTGGATGCGGTCGAAGATTACGTCAATGGCGAATTTGATGCAGGAAGAGTGATATTTGGCCTGGGCCATGCGATTTACAAAGGAGACGATCCCCGGGCGGACATCTTGGCCCCCATGTCCAGAGCGCTGGGAGAGCGTATCGGGGAAACCAAATGGCATGACATTTCAAAAGCAGTTGAAAATACAGGAAAAGAATCTTTTCGGAAACGCAAGGGCAAAGACATATTTGTGAATGTCGACTTCTGGAGTGCGTCGGTCTATTATTCCATGGGAATCCCCATCGATCTGTTCACACCGGTATTTGCAATTTCCAGGATTTCCGGTTGGGTGACCCATATAATAGAGGAGCAGTTTGCCGGTGCGGCGCCCGAGCCGGTGCTCTATCGACCCGATTCGGAATACGTTGGCGATTATTGTGGTCCGGATGAATGCAGTTATGTTCCCATGGATGACCGATAGCGTCTGGGGAAGAGGATATATGAGCGATTTACAGAAACAACAGAATTTCCGTATGACACGTCAGCGCGGTATTATTCTTGAGGAGCTGAGAAAAATAAATATACACCCCAGTGCCGACGAAATTTATGAACGGGTACGCAAACATCTGCCCCGCATAAGCCTCGGGACAGTGTATCGAAACCTTGAGATTCTGTCCGAATTGGGCGAAATTCAAAAACTTGAGGCTGGAAGCTCGCTCAAGCGCTTTGACGGCAACCCCGCAAGCCATTACCACATCCGATGCATATGTTGCGATCGGGTGGTGGATGCGCCTGTCGAGCCGCTTATCAACACCGGCAAGGATATTCATGAGGCGACCAATTATAAAATTATCGGGCATCGATTTGAGTTTATCGGTGTCTGTCCTGAGTGTTCGGATGATGCTGTTGCACCGGGCTTAGAAAAAGTTAAATACTTATAGGATAGGAGAATGCTATGCAAGCACTGGTAAAGGACAAACCGGAAAGAGGTGCGAGTCTGCTGGATCGATCGATCCCTGAAATCGGCGATAATGATCTTCTCGTAAAAGTAAAAGCTGCGGCCATCTGCGGCACGGATATTCATATCTATCAATGGAATGAATACGCCTCATCCAGAATCAATCTTCCGTTGCTGTTCGGCCATGAGTACTCCGGTGAGGTGGTTAAGGTCGGAAAAAATGTGACCAACTTCAAGGAAGGAGACCGGGTGGCAGCCGAAACCCATATCCCTTGTTGCCATTGTTTCCAATGCACCACAGGACTTCAACACATTTGTCGGGACATGAAGATAATCGGCGTTCATGTGGACGGCGCTTTCGCAGACTATTCCGTTCTGCCCGATGTATGTGCCTGGAAACTTGATCCTTCGATTACCGATCCGGTCGGTGCCACCATGGAACCTTTCGGTATCGGTGTCCATGCGCTGGCATATACACAGCCGGTGGGCAAAAAAGTGGTGGTCTTCGGTTGTGGACCCATCGGTATTTATGCGCAGATGGTTGCAAAGCTAAGTGGGGCAGAATGTGTAATAGGGGTGGACATTACCAATGAGCGTCTTGAACTGGCCCGAAAGATGGGTACCGATGTCACCTTCAATGCCACAGAGGTCGATGTCCCCAAAGAAATCGAAAAAATCACCAAGGGATTCGGTGCAGATATCGTTGTGGAACTTTCCGGCAATCAAGCTGCAGTGAAAAACGCCACCCAAGCACTCCGCCGGGGTGGTGATATGGTGTTTGTGGGGCTTTTCTCAGGACCCGTTGAAGTCGACATAACCAATGACATTATTTACAAAGAAGCCAATGTCTACGGCATCACCGGTCGCGTCATGTGGGATACCTGGTGGTCGGCCCAGAGCATTCTACTTTCGGGAAAACTCGATCCAAGCCCGGTGATTACCCATCAGTTCGGTCTTGAGGATTATGACCAGGCATTGGAATTGGCTGAATCAGGCAAGACCGGTAAAATCGTCTTCAATATCTAATTGTTTCTGGATCCATGCTTTAACTTCACCTTCGATGGAGTAAACACCTTTGGTATAACCGATGGAATGCAGATAGCGGTCGCTGAGATCTTTCGGCATATCGATCTCGGCCAGTTCTTCCGCTTCCTCGGAATTTCGGCGAATCAAATAGATTTTTGGCGATTGTTCCCATGTGTTAACCACAAAATAATGGGTCACATCGTTTTTGGACCGGATCACATAGTTACCGCCGGCCCAGTTGTTTCCCCATTCCAAATAGAGTCTGATCGCCTCTTCCGGTGTCATTTCCCAATCGATGGCATTGAGCAGAGCCTTATCATTTTTGATTTCCTCAAGTTTCATCATACGGTTTATGTTTCCTTGTTGAAAAGTAGACAGATCATAAATGACACGATATAAGTATCTTAAATCTAATGACCAAATCGAAAACGTCAATGTGGTTATATAGAAAGACCAGATTGGATACTGGAATAGGCTTTGGAGGTGATCCGATTCGTGCGCATGGGATTGTGACTGTCTGAGTGCATTAGGGAGCGTTACATCGAACAGCATGTAGGTGCTGC
>CAYSUA010000464.1:0-5143 GCA_964433795.1 uncultured Desulfobacteraceae bacterium
ACTGATTAACTGTATTACCGGATTCGTAAAAATGACTTCCGGCCGGGTAGCTTTCAGAGGAAAGAATGTCAGCGGCAAGGTGCCTCACAAGATTGCAGATATGGGGCTGACCCGCACCTTTCAAATTATGCGACCCTACCTCAGCCTGCCGGCCTATAAGAATCTCGTTATCCCTTTATTTTCTCCCCGGGCCAAACGGACAGGCGGCTGGCGGGGCGGGGGAAAGCTCGGAGACCGTAATACGGTGGGCATCGATATCCTGGAGGAGATCGGATTTGAGCGCGATTCCTATGTTCCCTATAAACTTGCTTCCAGTCTGCCCACGGGATATCTCAAACGCCTGGAACTTGCACGATGTCTGGCCCTGAAACCGGAAATGATTCTATGCGATGAGATTTTTTCAGGACTGAGCGCCAGCGAAATCGCAAGCATGGTGCCGCTGATCGAGAGATTGCAAATGGATGGAATTACCCTGATCATGATCGAGCATCGATTACGGGAGCTTTTCCGCGTGGCCAACCGGGTGATGGTATTGAACTTCGGAGAGAAGCTCACGGAGGGGTCGGCAGAGGAGGTCATGGCGAACGAAAAAGTTAAAGAAGCCTATTTCGGGTCAGAGGAGGTGGAGGAGGTCATGACCTATGCTTGAAGCCAGCGACCTGATGGTCTTTTACGAAAACATGTTGGCGCTCAACAATATCAGTGTCCAATGCGGGGACAACCAGATTGTCGGTGTATTCGGAGCGAACAGCGCCGGCAAATCCACTCTGATGTACACGCTTTCAGGCATTATGGAGGATATTCGAAAAAAGGAGGAAATGGCGGGCGGTGAACGAATTACGGTGATGGGTCAGGTCCGGTACCGGGGAGAGGATATCACGGAGTTGAAGCCGAGCCGGCGGGCTAAACTGGGCATTATTCTTTGTCCGGAAAGGCGGAGAATTTTTCCCGAGAGCACGGTCCTAGAGAACCTGCGCATCGGTGGATATCTTGCGAAGCCGGCGCAGGCAAAAGATACCCTCGATTATGTGTTTCAATTGTTTCCGGCGCTTGAAAAGCTTAAAAAGAGGCTCGGCGGTTTTTTAAGCGGCGGTGAGCAGCAGATGCTGGCCATCGGTCGGGCATTAATGGCGCAACCGAAACTCCTTCTATTGGACGAGCCGCTTATGGGCTTGAGCCCGCTGATTCAGGCCGTTCTGGTCAAAGCGATCCGGGTGATCGGACAGGAGAAGGGAATTGCCATTATCGTGACCGAGCAGTATGCACGACCGGTTCTTCCCATAGTGGATTATGCCTTTATTCTGGAAAACGGGGCTGCCGTGATGGAGGGGACTCGTGAAGAGCTGCTGGATAACCCGGATATACGGTCGGCCTATTTTGGAATCTAGAAATCATTAAGTGTTTAGTGTTTTGTATTTAGTATTTAGAAAAAAATATATCATGTGATATCAACTTATTGGTGTGCTAAACACCAAACACCAAAAACTAAACACTAAACACTCTCGTAAAAAGCTCGTTTTTCTAACTTTTTACGAGGCCATCAATATTCAATCGTCAATCTGATAGGCGTGTCCGGCACCAAATGTTGCGGGAGTTGATCAGATGAATGAGAGCACATTGGAAAAGGAACTGACATTCACACGATTTGATCGGATGTGCGAAAAATATCCCGATCGGACAGCCGTGGTCTACCTGGGGGAGCGGTTTACCTACAGGCGTCTTCAGGAGTTAAGTCTGCGGTTTGCGGGTGCGATAAAGGCGATCGGCGTTCAAAAAGGCGATCGGGTCATGATCTATATTTCAAACTGCATCCAATGGCTTATCTCTTTTCTGGCCATTCAAAAAGTCGGCGCCGTCATTGTGCCGGTCTCTCCAATCTATACGTCCTATGAAATCGAGTATATGGTCAATGACTCAGGAGCGGAGACCATCATCTGCCTGGACACCAATTTTTGCTATGTGCAGGAGGTCTTTCAGAAAACCGGCCTCAAACGGGTCATCGTAACCAATCTGTCCGAACTGCTTCCTTTTTGGAAGCGCTGCCTCGGGGTCCTTTTCGATAAGATACCAAAAGGCAAGGTGGAATGGGATTTTAATATCCACTCTTTTCGATCATTGCTGAAGCACTCGCCGCTGGAATCAAAAGTAAAAATCGATCCCAGAGAAGATCTGTCCTATATCCTCTATACCGGAGGAACCACCGGTTTTCCGAAAGGTGTGCCGGGCAATCACATCGGCATGACATCCTATGTCAATGACGTAACCGATGATGTTGCAGGCGATCATCTCAAGGAAGGCGAAGATGTATATATCGCCATCAATCCGCTTTTTCATATCATGGCGTTGGGACTTTGTATGGCGGTAGGGCTCAATAAGGGCAACACGGTCCTGCTCATGCCGATGCCCCAGGTGGATGCCATCATGGAGACCATTCAGCGGTACGGTGCCCGATGGTTCCTTGGTGTCCCTGCGCTTTATCGGATGATACTGGAATGTGACCGTCTCGACCGGTATGACCTCGGCTCCCTCACATACTGCTACTGCGGAGGCGATGTCCTTCCCATCGAGGTCTTTAAGCGCTGGCAGGAGCGGTTTGGTGTTCCCATTTATCAGGTCTACGGGTCCACTGAAGCGGGGCATGTGACCTACAGCCGGATCGAAAAGGATCCGAAACCGACGACCATCGGTCACCCCCTCAAAAGCAGAGAATGCATTGTGGTGGACCCCGAAACCATGGAACAAGTACCTGCCGGTGAAATCGGTGAGCTTCTGGTGACCTCTCCATATACCCTGAAGGAGTACTGGAATAAACCGGAGGAAACAAAGCAATCCTATACCGAGATAGACGGCAGGATTTTTTATCGAATGGGAGATTTTGTCAGCCAAGACAGTGACGGTCAACTGGTGTATGTGGAGCGCTCTGCCGATATTATCAAGCACAAGGCTTACCGGGTTTCAGCCTCCGAGGTGGAGGCGGTGTTGCAGGATCATTCCACGGTGATCGGCGCTTGTGTGGTCGGGGTTCCTGACCCAACAGTGGGAGAGAGGATCAAGGCCATGGTGGTTCTGAAAGAGGATGCCAGGGGCGTGGGAGGCACCGAACTGATTAAATGGTGTAGTGACCGGTTGGCTGTCTATAAAGTCCCGAGCTACATCGAATTCAGGGATATGCTGCCCAAGTCCAAGGTGGGAAAACTTCTTCGCCGAGAAATCCGGGATGAAGAGCGGAGGCGCATGTCTAAAGAAGGGGCCACCGATCAGCGTTAAAAAGGATAAGCCATGTCTGAGAGTATTTTGGACAACAAACGTCTTCTGGCGGTGGATGATGAACCCGACGTGCTGGATACGCTCGAAGAATTGCTTGAAGATTTCAATGGACTCGTATTTGACAAGGCGAAAGATTATGACGCCGGCTATCATCTGCTGCGGTCCTGGACCTATGACGTCGTCATCTTAGACATCATGGGCGTTCGCGGGTTCGATCTTCTCAACGCCTCTGTGCACCTGGGCTTTCCCACAGTGATGCTCACCGCCCATGCGCTTTCTGTGGATGCTCTCAAGCGGTCCATCCAAATGGGCGCCCGGGCCTATATCCCCAAAGAAAAGATGACGGACATCGTCTCTTTTCTTGAAGATGTGTTGTCTCTTGAACACGGATCAAGCCTCAAATCGATGGTTCATCGACTCGGCGACTTTTTCAATATGAAGTTCGGATCGAAATGGAAGGAGAGTGAAAAAACCTTCTGGAAACAGGTATCTGAGGGAGAGTACCTCCCCGACCCGGTGATCCTGAAGAAGTGACTGTTAAAGCACCGGCTGCTCGTGCTCTATATTCTCGGCTATTTTTTGTGCTTTTTTCTTATTTCCTCTTTCTTGTAATAGTTGTCCATCATTAGCCGATACGCTGTGTAGTATTTATATATGTTGCCGACATACTGGACCGTCTCTTGTCCCATCCGTTTTGCCACCATAAGCTCTACATTCCGAAACCATACATTGGGATCAAGTCCTGCTGCTTCGGTCCTTCGTCGAAACCGGGTGATTTTCGCCCATCCGGCATTGTAGCTTGCAAACGTAAAAAGCATCTTGTTCAGCTTATCCATCGGCTCTTTTTCAAAGTACCGGTTTCTTAGAAATCTTAAGTATTTCACACCGGCGTGGATGTTCTTCTCCATTTTCTCTATGTCGGGTATATTTATATTTTTGTCCTTGGCCGTACTCGGCAGCATCTGCATAACCCCGATCGCACCTGCGGCGCTGCGCATTTCCTGATCGATTCGCGACTCCTGATAAGCCAGGGCGGCAACCATCAACCAGTCGAAATCGTATTGGGCTGAATACTTCCGTAAGAATTCAACGGCCTCCTTGAATCGTTTTTGATCCTGCTCACTCATTGGATTTTGAACCCACTGGGTGTTCTGCAGGTAACGTTTGAACAGGATATTTCCGATCAAGGTCCCTTTTTTATGCGATTTTACGAATGCGTTAATGACTTTTTTCAGTTCGGGGCTGTTTTTTCGAATCGCCCAAGCAATCCGACCGCCGGCCCTGACCTTGATATCCGGATGAAGGATCAAATCCTTAAAAACCTGCGACCAGAACTTGGCCTTGTGACTGTCTATGACGATCATTGAAATTAGACCTGCGTTCATCATCTCAAGGAGGTCTTCGTCTTCCAGGAGTTCATCCGCTAGTATTAGTTTCACCGGCTCCTTACCCTCCGATTTGAACCGGTTGTTGAGGCGCTTAAGGCTCTCATAATAACTGCTGGATGCTCTCACATGGATTTCCTTGCCTGACAGGTCATCTAAGGTTTTGACCGGGGGCGAGGTGGGTCCGGTGATGAGGATCTCGTCAACACCGGTATAACCCGGTGCTGAAAAATCGACCGTCTTTTGCCGCTCAGAAGTGATGGTGAGATTGCCGGCAGCAATATCCCCGACGCCTTCCACCAGACCGGGCAGAAGCCGGTCACGTTTTGTCGGAATCACAACCAGTCGAACCTTCAGGGCTTTCTTAGCAAACGACTTGTTTACAAAGGTTTCAAACACCTTTAACGCATCATAGGTAAGACCTCGCTGTCGGGCTCCATCGAGAAAGTAGAAGGTCTTGCTGTAGGGCACCAGCACCCGGATCAGATGCC
>CAYSUA010000465.1:0-5138 GCA_964433795.1 uncultured Desulfobacteraceae bacterium
AAAGCCCAAGTTGCTTACAGGAATAGGCTTTGGAGGTGATCCGGTTCGTGCGCGAGTTTCACACGTCCGCGAATCGGATTATCTTCAAAGCCGTGGGTGCTTGACTTGAGGTTTCTGCATAACCGGATTATATTTTTTGGAGAATACGATTGTCAAACCATAAAAACCTGCAGGCCAAAACTTAAGGTTTTTTGAATAAATGTCGATTAAAATACGGTTGCATCTGCTTGGATTGCCTAAATAGTATATCAGATGCAAGGAGGTTGATGAGCGTTGAAAGCAGCAGAGATACGAGACCCTAAGGACTTGGTTCAGAGAATATTCCAGATTGGCAAAAAAATCGAACTGGCATTCGATCATGACTCCAAGCATCCCCTGGTAAAATCCACCATTATCAACGAATGTGATTACAACAATAAAAGTGTAATCATTGCTCAAGCTACACCGAGGATTCTTCCCAGTTTTAGAGAAAAAAACACGAAAATGACCACAATGGTGGCGGGTAAAAAGAATGAAAAAATGAGAGTCGGTTTGAATTGCTCAATCGACCGGTTTCTAAATGATTATCAATTATCGGCAGGGAAAACAGAACCCGCTGTTGTGGTCGAATATTTTCTACCCATAAGCCGCTCCAATATTCGGGGCGCTTATCGAATCCAGCCGAATATAAAATATAATGTAAAAGGCAAAATCGTCATCAATCGCCGTTCGCTATATTCGGGCCAGGCATTTCGAATAAAAGATATTTCAGGCACCGGCATCGGATTGCCCATCATCCGCACCTATAACAAAAGCAACCCTCTATTGAATCTGGTAAAAGGTAAGGAGGTGGTTATCGAACTAACCCTCGAAGACCTTATCAAAGATCAAATCATCACCGTTGAAACCACCATCCAAGTTGTTCGAAACAGTCTATATTCAAACCGAATAGATGGATTTATCGGCGGGAGATATGCCGGGGTAGGTCCGGGGGACGAAGAACGCCTGTTCCAGTTTATCCATGATGCACAATCCTATGAAATCAGAACCAGATTGAAAAATTAACATTTCAATTCTCATCTCCCTGGCGTATGTCTCCTTTTTTGAACCCGAAAGGGTTGAATTAAGAGCAGCCACAGCGTAGAATTATACCTAATGGATACTTGATTGAGCACTCTCCGGATTTTTGTCACAAGCCCATCGAAATTGCGGAGTATTGGATAAATCGAATGCCTGAAGTTCAAAACCCGTTTTGGAAGATCAAACCGATTGATCAGATGACCCGATCCGAATGGGAATCATTATGCGATGGTTGCGCACGCTGCTGTTTGCATAAATTTCAAGATGAGAAAACCGGGGAAGTTTCATATACTTATGTCTCATGTCGATTTCTCGATATTCACCAGTGCCGGTGTACGATTTATAACGATCCTTATATCGACAATCTAGCCTGTAAGAAGATCTCGCCTGAAAATATCAGGCAACTTTCCTGGCTTCCGGAAACCTGTGCTTACCGTCTTGTCGCTGAAAAGAAGGATTTAGAGTGGTGGCATCCGCTGGTATCGGGTGATCCGGACACTGTTCATCTTGCAGGCATCTCCGTGCGTGGCATTGCTGTGCCTGAAAAAAATGTCCATCCCAATGATATGGAAGAATTTATTTCTTGTTATATTGGAGGAACAAAAAAATAATTTCAAATACATACGGAGGTAATAAAAAATGAAGGAACTGGAAAAATTTCTTAACGTGTTGTCGGACGGCATGAGAACTTTAGCCCAGGGCGTTGAAGGGTTAGCGGTAAAAGTAGATGAACTGGCAAAAGCCCAGAGCACGCCGCCAAAACCCGCACCCCGGAAAAAAACTAAAGCAACCCCTAAGAGGGCCCCAAAGAAATCACCAAAATCTACTGCTAAAAAGGGTACGGCCACTGATGCGGTCTTGGCCATTATTAAACGGTCTAAAAAAGGGGTTGGCGTGGCAACCCTAAAACAGAAAACAGGGTTTGATGACAAGAAAATACACAATATTATCTACAAACTGAAGAAAAAGGGACTGGTCAAGAGCGCAGGTAAAGGCGTCTATACCAAGGCATAATCGATCTGAATGTTATTCTATACGAAGGATCTAAGCTTGATGCATTTAAGTCTGGTTAATCCGACCGGATAAAGGCAACGGTTAAATAAGCCTAACTCTACAGAAAACTTTTATGAGCATTCAATCTTAACGTATTCTTTTTTATCCTGACAGTACCACTTGTTCGGCCCCACTGTCTTATAGGAAGAGCATGAGCAGCCAATGATCTTTTCTACGAATTTGAATGCCTGTTTTACGTCCCTGAAAAAGTTTCTAAGGGTTCCGATGTTGTCTCCGTATTCAACCACACATACCATTTCAGCAACCACCCTTCTAGGAGTACCTGAGTCTCTACATTAGCCCAGTGACGATTGACCGCCAAAATTATCCTTTTCAAAACTTATGCCAACCTTAGGCCACTTTCTTCAATTTGCAGAATTGATGTGACCTTATACGCGTCATTTTATAATTCTCTGTAATTATTAATATTATTATCATATTAAAAAAATCAAGTTTACATGTCAAAGATCATGGAAATAAGCTGAAAATTAATCTGTCTTGTCAAATTAGAATATGAGTCCACTAAAAAGGACAAGTTTCGAGATAACATTATAAAGCTTTTATCGATTCCTGCCGATTAATATAGTGTTCTGATTAAATGGGATTATCCAGGAGATAACCGGGCATCATAATTGGATAGGCGGTATCTCGAATTATCAAAATTTAAAATAAATGGTGAAAACAATGGAAAATTCTGACAAGCACATATCCCTTGCAGAAAAGAGGAAGTTTCCCAGAATGGAATGTTCTGTTCCGGTCGGATACGCCGAACTGGATAAAGATTACACGGCTTTAATTGAAAATATCAGCTATGGCGGCGTGTTTATCGATGCGGAAACGCTTCTCGGTATCGGCCAGGAAATATTATTGAACATTCAACTCACAGATGATACGCAACCGTTTACGGTAATTGGGGAAGTTGCCTGGCACAGCCCGAAGGGCATGGGCGTAAAATTCAAAATGGGTTTTGACTTATCCATGTTGACTGGATTGGTTTAGGCTATGGTTTCCCTTTTAAACCCTATACCCCACTTTAAAAGCACCTTATCAATACACTCACCAGTTGTTATAACCTGAATCATATCCTCTTTTAGGTCAAAAATCCGTTCAAAGAATTTTCCTGAAAAAGCTTGCAAATATTCGAGAGCAGGGATATGCAATCGACAATGAAGAACACGGATACGGGGTGCGTTGCGTTGCCGTCCCGATTTTCAACAACATCGGTGAGGTGTTTGACGCCAACAGTATTTCCGGACCTGCCGCTCGACTAGACATTGAAGATTTTCCCCGGCTTTCTAAGCCGGTCTTGACTGCAACAGCCGAAATTTCAGATAAACTGTTATAATTTTCTTCACATTAAAAGCATTGTATGGAAGGGGATAAAAAAATACCGATAGGAGGGAGGTGGTATGATTTAAGGCTTCAATTTCCTGTATCATAGACATTTTTCGATTAGGGACCCGATTCCGTTAAACCATAAAAAGGAGGGACAGCCATGAGTAAAAAACTATTAACCATTATCAGCGTTTTAATATTAGGATTCGTATTAAGTGTGGGCTCTTCCGTGGCTGCGGATAAGTCCCACACCATCCGTTTCACCACGGTGGCATCACCAACCACCCCTCTATATAAAGGTATGGAGAAATTCGCCGAGGTGGCAGGCACACTGAGTGATGGAAAAATTGATGTCAAACTCTTCCATTCCGGACAATTGGCAAACCAGAAAACGAGCATCCTCGGTATCATGAAGGGGACCATTGAAATGACCATTGATGCCAGTCCCTCGTGGTTTGCAGATCTGGCGAGCTATCCGGAAATCGGTGTGCTTGAAGTTGCTTATCTCTATAAAGACATAGATCACATGTACAGGGTACTGATGGGTCCTGTGGGCCAGAAGTACTGGGATACCCTGGCCGAAAAATCCGGGCTTCGCGTGTTGGATATCTGGTATCTAGGCACCCGGGAGCTCAACTTTACGGAAAAGGTCGGGGTTGTAAAAAATCCGGGAGATATGAAAGGGATTAAACTCCGTATGCCTAATGTGGAATCCTGGCTGGATATGGGAAGAGCCCTGGGAGCCAACCCCACACCCCTAGGATTCGGGGAAGTTTATATGGCCTTGAAAACCAAGACCATCGACGGCCAGGACAACCCGCTTCCCACAGACTTTGCATCCAAGTTCTATGAAGTCACTAAATATATCGTGCTCACCGACCATATGATCGGTTTTGTGACCCCGGTGATCAATGAAAAGCTCTGGCAGGGAATGTCTGATAACTCTCGCGTCTTCATTAAAAAAGCCCTGGAAGTGGCACGGAATTACCAGAACTATATAGTTCTGGAGCAAGAGGCGTCGTTGCTGGGAACATTCCAGAGCAAATACGGGATGGAAGTGGTTATTCCGGATAAAAAGGCTTTCATGGATCATGCCAAAGCGTTTTATAATCAGGAAAAATTCGACAAACGCTGGGGTAAAGGGATGTACTCCAAGATTCAAAACATAGAATAGAAGCGGTGCAACATATTGGTGCCCTGGAACTTGGGATTCAATCCCTTCCGGGGCACCGCATTATTATCCACCGGGGGGGATAAGAATTATGAAACGCATCGGCACGAAGATACTCGACTTCATCGAGATTCATCTGGCAACCTGGGTATTCATACTCCTTCTGACTTCGATTTCCATCGAGGTGTTTTCGCGTTACGTTTTAAACAAGCCCACACCGAGGTTTTTCGAAATCTCCATCTACTCGTTTATCTGGACCATTTACCTGGGCGCGGCCCTGGCCAAGCGATACAATCAGCATATCCGGTTCGACATCATCTATAGCAGATTGCCCCCCAAAGGAAGATTGCTGGTGGATATCATTTTCGATTCACTGATCTCCATCGTGTTTCTTATTCTATTGGTTCCCTGTGTTAACTATACCCTCTGGAATTACCGGATCAAGTCCTCGGCCCTGCGGGTGCCCTGGACTTACCTGCTCATGTGCTTTCCCATTTTTGTGATCCTCATTCTCATTCAT
>CAYSUA010000466.1:0-5122 GCA_964433795.1 uncultured Desulfobacteraceae bacterium
GGTGAGACTGTAGGTTCCCGGAAGATCGATTATTTTCAATTCATAACCGAACTTTCGGACAATGCCTTCTTTTTTTTTCCACAGTAACCCCCGGCCAGTTTCCAACCTTCTGCCGGGTTCCCGTGATGGCATTGAATATGGTGGTTTTACCGGAGTTCGGGTTGCCGGCCAGCGCGATGGTCAATTGTTTCTCATGCATAAAGATCGATACCTATCGAACATTGTCCACAGTTATCTGGGCGGCCTCTTCAACCCGGAGGGAGACGTGATAGCCTTTTACTATGAGTTCCAAGGGATCTCTTAAGGGGGCATATTTTTCAACATATATGTCGGTTCCTTTTAAAATACCCATTTCCAGAATCCGTCTGCGTAAAATGCTTTTGCCACCCACGCGTTTCACTGTGGCAGTTTGTCCTTTTTTCATTTCGCTCAATCGTATCATCAATTCTCCAGCGCAATTCAAGGGTGTATGTCGAAGCAGGTTATGATCGATTAACCGCCTTCCGCAGACGGTCATTACAGAATAATATTAGCATCACCGATTGTCAATAAACCCCGAATATACTTTGTGATCCTTTTATTGGAATGATGCTGGATGCTGGTTTCTGGATACTGGATTTCAAAAGACAACCATTCCTATTTTATCAAGCATTCAGCATCAAGTATCCTGTATCTTGCCGCTTATGGCGAGAACGTTAATTTTAGAGAATATTTCATTTTTGGTTCCCCGATAAATCGGGATTTCCGCTCCGCTCCAACCGGTTCGTCCGGGGCAGGTGACAATTTGAGGTAGAGGACTTATAATTTAAGGAAAATTGTTTTGGGATCCGAAAATTACCAATGTCAACAGGAGGAACAGCAACATGGAAAAAGCGACATTTACCATTCCGAATATTTCTTGCGGCCACTGTACGTCCGCTATTCAGAACGAATTGAGTGAAATAGACGGGGTTTCCGGTGTAGAGGGCAGTATCGAGGATAAAACCGTAACCGTGGCGTGGGATGCTCCGGCTTCCCGTGAAAAAATCGTCGAAACCCTGAAAGAAATCAATTACCCGGCATCCCTTTAAGCGGAGCCATCATGTCCCATTCCCATGAGACCATCACAATACCCGTATCCGGCATGACCTGCGCGAATTGCGCCATGAATATCGAAAGGACCCTCAATAAACCTGAAACCCTATCGTCAAAAAAGTGATACTCTCGATTCAGTCTGCGTCTTGCAACTGCCGAAGCTTATAGAGAATACCGCTGGTATCCACCTTCACATCCCCGTAGGCAATGGGGGTGTCTTTCGGTACGTCTCGTACCAGGGGAATGTCATAAGCGAATCCTAAAGGCAACAGATTCTCTTCCCGGGCGACATCCGCCCGTTCAATCACGCCATGCACGGTATAGCCACCGCCGCCGTCCAGAATTTCACCGGCTTTTAAATCCTTTTTGGTGACTGCCACGACTTCGGTTACTAATTTTTCTTTGGGAGTGCCGGTGGATTCGCCGTACAGGCAGGCTTGAATGACAGACATGGGGGTTTCCACGCACGTTAGGTGATAGGGGCGATACAGTGCGTAATTGGGGCCTTTCGCCTCGACACTTCGAAATAAGTGCATCATGTTTCTTTGGATGATGGGGTGATCGGAGGTAACGACTAAAAATACCCCTTGCCCGACGGTCCCTTTGATGATCTGCTCTCCTTCCGGCGTATACTGGTTGGCAAGCTCTACGACTCCTTTTTGAGAGAGTATCCCTCCGTCTTCTTTTAGACTGAATATCGTATGCAAATCGTGTACATAAGCAAAGGGTTCGTGCATCCCTCTGACGTCCGGTGTGAGTCCGAGCACGTTGGCGGTTACCGCCATCTCGATATTCGGCTTGGTCCCATCGTAAAATGAGCAGTACATTTTAGCGCTTCCGCCCATCTCTTTTTCAAGATCGACAAAGCTTTCCGGTGTCAGATAATGACACCCCGGCCGCGACCATGTCCCCCGGCCGGCAGTGACCACCTCGAATCCCAAAGATACTGCCCAGTCATATAATTCACAGATCGCTCCGGGCTGGTCACCAGCGGCGATGGAATAAACCACTCCGGCATTGTTAGCCAGTTTTGCAAGGATTGGCCCAATGACCACATCCGCTTCCACATTTAGCATGACGGTATGCTTGCCTCCCATGATAGACGCATAGGCAACCCGAGCACCGATTTCAGGAAGGCCCGTCGCCTCCACTACTGCATCCACAGCAGAGATCTGAGCGGCTAACTCACCATCCTCGGTGACAACCGGTTTCCCTTTCAAAACCGCATCTTCAGCATCGTCGGGGTTGTTGGTAACAAGGACCCTGTCACTTGGGAATCCATTGGTCTCAAAGACGGCCAGTGCCTTATCCACATCCAGCTCTGCTATTATAGATGCTTCAATGCCTTTCATTCTTGACATCTGATGAACCGTGCCGCCGCCCATATGTCCTGCTCCGATAATAGCCACCCGTATCGGGTTTCCTTCCCTTTCCCTCAGAATGAGTCGATCATATGCCATCTAATCCTCCTTTGTCTGTTTTTCTGGTTACAATAACATCCCAACGCATAAATATACTGAGCCCGGATGTCAATATGAATTATCACAATCCTTGGGAACCTCGTCGGTATGGGGAATCTGATGCTTTTCCTTTGTCGAAGTAAGCCTTGATCCGGCCGGATTTAGGGTATAGATTGATATTATAAATCCATATGAAAAGGAGATGATATCAAATGAAAGACAATTGGCAGGAGCGGATTTCATGTGCTATCGAGTGTTCCAAGTGTGCGAAGAAACTGAACCCAGAGGACAATCGGATACTATCCGTATATGACCATCAGGCTATTTGCTTAGACTGCAAAAAGGAGGAAGAACAACGATCTAATTATGAACAGCAGTCTAAATCGACTATCGGCGTGTGTATGGCCGAAACGGAATTGTTATACGGAGACCCCGAAGGGTATTGTTATTATCACTTTTATCCATATACCTGTAAGGACAAGTAGAAGCGACATACCGATTTACACGTCAACCGTTCACCAGTGGGGTGGCGATAGATCTTATTCAGTGAACGGTCAACGGTAAGCTTTATTTTATTCTTCGCCTTTGTAGGCGGCGGGATCCAGGGGAGAACCCGGGGGGTATGCTCGGGTGCCCAATTCTCGATCCAGCATCAACAGTGCTGATTTTCCGTCTTCGATCATTTCCAATTCTTCGGCTATCTTTCCGGTTGATGCTTCCTCTTCAATCTGTTCATCGATAAACCATGCCAATAACGGTTCGGCGGAATAATCTTTTTCTTCCCTGGCAACAGTCATGAGGTCGCCTATTTTCCCGGAAATAAACTGTTCATGCTGGTAGGCATCTTTAAACGCCTCTGCCGGAGAAGACCAATCTGTCTTAAGCTGTTTAAGGTCTTGGAGCACAACCTTGCCCCCACGGTCGATAATATGGTCGAAAAATTTCATGGCGTGTATCATTTCCTCATGGGACTGGCATCGCATCCAGTGGCCCATGCCGTCGAGGCCGACGGAGTGAAAATAAGCAGCCATGGAATGGTAGATATAATAAGATTCCAATTCATTTTTAATCTGATCGTTAATTGCCTGCAAAAGTCTTTCCCCGATCATGGGTGCCTCCTTTTAATGAGTAAATGTGTAAATTTTAAGTTGCTTGCGGTTTGTTTATAACACTCTTAGCACTCCGTATTAGATTGTCAATCTCCGCCCGTGATAATCAGTTAGATATTGAGGGGCGCGGGTCGAAAATACTGCCGGAGAGTCCGGAGTTGGATATTATTTTATATGCGTTCAGGGTTACAAAGATTATTTTCACTGGCTGCTGTGCGTCCGCAGTTTTTGCATACAAATTTAGAGTCTCTAACGAGTTCCTTATAATCGTTTATGTTTGATTTGACATAGCCGATATTCTCTAAAAAACACAAATGCTTGTCATGCCCGGGATGTGGAAGATTGACTTCTGCCATTGTGGTTCTCCTTTCTTGATACACGATTAGGATTGTTTTGCTCAGACAAACAATCCCTCAATGGAAAGATACCGCTCTCCGGTATCATAACAAAAGGTTAATATCCGGCTTCCGGTGGGGATCTCGCCGATCTTTTTTGATACAGCCGCCAATGATGCTCCGGATGAGATTCCGACGAGTATGCCTTCTTCCTTGGCGCATCGGGCTGCATACTCGAAAGCATCCTCTTTACTGACCTGGATGACACCGTCCAGCAGATGGGTATACAGGTTTTTCGGTATGAATCCGGCTCCAATACCTTGGATGGGATGGGGACCCGGTTTCCCGCCGCTGATGACCGGGGAATCGGCCGGCTCCACTGCATAGACTTGTAACTCGGCAATCTTCTTCTTCAATATTTCGGCAACACCGGTGATATGCCCGCCGGTGCCCACCCCGGTGATCAAATAGTCTAATCCTTCCGGGAAATCATTTAAGATTTCCTGCGCGGTGTGATGACGATGGGCATCGATATTGGCTTCATTATCAAACTGCATGGGCATCCACGAATTCGGGATTTCATTTATCAATTCTTCCGCCTTCTGAATTGCTCCTTTCATGCCCAATTCCCGGGGGGTCAATTCCAACTGTGCCCCGTAAGCCGCCATTAAATGCCTCCTCTCCACAGACATGGATTCCGGCATCACCAATATCAATTTGTACTTTTTGACGGCCGCGACCATAGCCAGCCCCACACCGGTATTCCCTGATGTGGGTTCGATGATAATACTATCCGAACTCAAGATGCCTTTCTTTTCGGCATCTTCAACCATGGACAGCGCAATACGGTCTTTAATGCTGCCTCCGGGATTGTTTCTCTCCAATTTCATCCAGACTTGTGCGGTTTCGCCGAATAGGCGGTTGATTTTGACGTGCGGTGTATTGCCGATATTCTCAAGAATAATATCTATTTTCATTGGTACACCCCTTCTTTGTCGGTTAGTGAGAAATCCCCTAACTGTCTTCTATTGAACCATAAACATCGCAAATCGGATGTGTCAAGGTGAAGCTGGAATATTAATTTTTCCAGTTATGCAGAAACCTCAAGTCAAGCACCTGCGGCTTTGAAGATAACCCGATTCGC
>CAYSUA010000467.1:0-5120 GCA_964433795.1 uncultured Desulfobacteraceae bacterium
TACAATTTTTTTAACGCCTAATAATCAGGCCTTTTTCGGACAGAAACTAATTATGGAATTTGTGTTTATTATGGCAACCCTTTTTCATCCTGCCACCAAGACACTAAGGCACAAAGAGGAAAATATAAAATAATATCTTTGTGTCTTTGTGACCAATTGTTTTTGGGTTCCCCGATAAATCGGGATTTCCGCTTCGCTCCAACCGGCTTATCCGGGTTAGGCATTTGAATCACGATTTCTAATTTGACTGAAGTGAACTAATCTCAATTTATAAGGAACATGTCAATTCCCAAAAAATGAAGACCTCTTGATTAACCGTTGAAACCGACCTATACTACCGACAAAAATATACATATATACCCCTGCGTCTTTACAACTCGCTATCTGACATGGAAGGAGGAGGTTATGGCGAAATTGTTGTGGAAGCCGTCGGAAGACCGCATCCGTCAATCAAACCTGTTCCGTCTCATCAGCTTTATTAATGAAAAACATGGGACGCAATTGTCCGAATATGATTCCCTATATCAGTGGTCCATTGATCATATTCCTGATTTCTGGGCCGTACTTTGGGAATTTTTTGATATCCGGGCATCGAAACCTTACCAGGAAGTAGTCGACGATCTGAGCAAAATGCCCGGTGCCAAATGGTTTTCCGGAGCTGAACTGAATTTTGCCGAAAACCTGTTAAGGTACAGGGACGATCAGGTCGCATTGATTTTCAAAGGGGAAGGGCAACCATCCAGAAAAATGACCTACGCAGAGTTGTACAGGGAAGTGGCCCAGGTAGCGGAGTCTTTAAAAGGACTCGGCATCGAACCCGGCGATCGCGTGGTGGGTTTCATGCCAAACATGACAGAGACGGTCGTTGCCATGCTCGCCGCTACAAGCCTGGGGGCCACATGGTCTTCCTGCTCCCCGGATTTCGGGATTAACGGGATATTGGATCGCTTCGGGCAGATAAAACCGAGGGTCTTATTTACAGCCGATGGCTATATATTCAACGGAAAGTCGTTTGATTCCCTTGAGCGAATTGCCGAGATTCTGAAGCAGATTCCCACCATTGAGAGAGTCGTGGTGGTCCCCTATGCGCAATCCAAACCGGATGTCAGCTTTGTTCCCAATGCCGTCCTGTATGACGATTTTAAGTCGTCCCAAGAGGGGCTCGAGATTGAATTCAGGCAGCTGCCGTTTTCTCACCCCCTTTATATCATGTATTCCTCGGGAACAACCGGCCTTCCCAAATGTATGGTTCAAAGTGCCGGTGGTATATTGCTGCATCAATTAAAGGAATTGATCTTCCATACGGATCTGAAGCGGGAAGACATCTTTTTTTATTTTACAACCTGCGGATGGATGATGTGGAACTGGCAGGTCTGTTCATTGGCCGTGGGAGCAGCGTTGGTGCTGTATGACGGCCATCCATTTGCGCCCCATCCGGGTGCGCTGTGGGAAATGGCGCAGGAAGAGGGGGTCTCGGTGTTCGGCACCAGTGCGGGCTATATTTCGGCACTTAAAAAATTTGATGTAAAACCGGGAGAAACATACGATCTCGGTCCGCTGCGGGCGGTGCTCTCAACAGGGTCTCCCCTCTCTGTGGAAGGGTTTGAGTACATCTATAGTGATGTAAAACCGGATCTTCAACTGGCGTCCATATGCGGAGGCTCCGATATCAACGGGTGTTTTGCACTGGGCAATCCCACAGGACCGGTCTATGCGGGCGAGCTTCAGTGCCGGGCGTTGGGAATGAGGGTGGAGGCCTTTGATCAGGACGGAAATCCGGTGCGGAATCGGCAGGCGGAACTAGTTTGTACCGCGCCTTTTCCTTCCATGCCGATTTATTTCTGGAACGATCCGGATAACGAAAAATATCATTCCGCTTACTTTGATGTGTATCCCGGTGTTTGGCGGCACGGTGATTTTATCGAGATAAACGATCATGGGGGGGTCGTTATTTATGGGCGTTCAGATGCCACTCTGAATCCAGGCGGCGTTAGAATCGGAACTGCCGATATCTATCGAATCATCGATAAGTTTGAAGAAATTGAAGACAGTGTGGTTGTCGGTCAGAATTGGAAAAATGACGTGCGCGTAATCCTTTTCGTGAAAATGGCCGGAGACAACCGATTGACGGAGGAATTAAAAGGTGCCCTGAAAAAAGCCATTCGTGTAGAGGCTTCCCCCAGGCATACGCCCAGCAAGACCGTTGCAGTGGAGGACATCCCCTATACGTTAAATATGAAGAAAGTGGAGCTTGCCGTTAAGAAAGTTATTCACAACCAGCCGGTCACGAACAAGGATGCGCTTCGGAATCCGGAAGCGCTGGACTTCTATGAGAATATCAAGGAACTGCAGGAAGATTAACAGCTACTGCGCAACCGCTTCCTTATAGAATTTGCTGACGGTCAACCGGTTCCATAGATCCGCGTCGGAGGTAGTGGGAACCCCTTCCCCATTCAGATGATCGGCAATTTTACCAAAGGTTATTCCTTCCTCCCTCATATCCGTAATCGTTTCCAGTAGCGACTTGCCTTCTTCGGTAACGGTTTCTACGGTTTCCGGGGTTTCCTTTCGGGGGACCGATAGGGTTTCCGCCACTGTTTCGTTTTCAACCGAAACTCCAGCCGAAGGAGCGATCCATTGCTTGAGATGTTCAGCCAACTGTTCCATGGCGTCGGCTTTACGCTCCTCTGATACTGCGGAACGTTCCTGAAGATCGGCCATCCGTTTCTGATTCTCGGAGATCTTTTGGAGCTGATCCTTAATGGTGGTCAGCATCTCATTCGATGCCTCGGCGCCGTGAGTCTGACCGCCTCTCTTTCTTTGGAATCCGTTTCTCCGCTGATTTGCACCCATATCTTTTGTCAGTGCCGGTGAATCGTAAGGCCGATGAGATCTGTTAAACCTTTTGTCATTACCGCCTAAGTTTCCTGGATAATAGTCTTTCATTCAATACTCCTTTATTAGATTAATACAAATTATCTTTCTATTTTGATATTCGGACGGTATTTTGATCGTCCAATCTTGCCTGATTATTGAGAATCGGTTGGTTTCTTATTGATATTAAAAAACTATGCAATCTTTATGCCGTTTAGACAAGACGGTATGGTATTCATGCATACAAACGGATCTGTCCGATCAATGAAACCAGGAGAATCTTTGTTGCAGCAGGCGGAATGGTTGCGCTGGTGCAATGAAAGCGAAGAATGCAATCGCCTTAAAGATTGAATTAATATAAATAAGTGATATTCTCATCAAAGTCAAGACCTCACCGCATTTTTTTAGTGAATTGACTGAATTGACAGGGGTTGAGCCGTTGTGGTGTAATGAATATCGGGTCCGTGTCAATTTTAAAGTGCGAAATTTGAGGTTTTGACATTATAACCTTTTGAAATTATTAATGGTAACCATATGCCCGACATCCTTGCAATTTATGGAAGTCCCAGAAGAGAGGGAAACACATCGGTTTTATTAAAGCAGGCGGTTCAAGGGGCTCGAGACGCGGGTGCCGACATCGAGGAGATTACCCTCCGGGATTTAAAAATGTCCCCCTGCCTCGAAATTTACGGGTGCCTCAAAACCGGACGCTGCGCCATTAAAGATGATTTTCAATCCCTATATGATAAAATGCTTTCCGCAAAAGGGCTGATGCTTGCATCTCCAATCTTTTTTTACACTGTATCCGCGCATACCAAGATTCTTATGGATCGATGCCAGAGCCTGTGGGTCAAAAAATACTGGATCGATAAAATGCAGGAAGGAGCACCGGAGCCTACCCGGCTCGGCCTTTTCATTTCTGTCGGGGCTACCAAAGGAAAGCGGTTGTTTGACGGGACACTTTTAACCGTTCGTTATTTTTTTGATGCACTCGACATGAAACTCTGGAAATCTTTACTGTACCGAGGGCTTGATTTCAAAGGCGATGTGTTGAAGCATCCGGATTATTTGAAAGAAGCATACGAGGCCGGAAAGGATTTTGTCCGTGCACTAAAGGGCGACATATAATTCAACTTTAAACGAAAGCGAGAGGAGCGATGAAGGGAATCGTTTTCTTAGGAGATGGTGAGCTCGAACTTCGGGATTTTGATGTTCCTGTTCCGGGACAGGGGGAAGTCCTTGTAGAGATGAAAGCCTCCGGGATATGCGGAAGCGACCTTAACTGGTTGAACCGGGCGAAAAAAGAGATAGATGAGCTTCCGCATGTAAATCCCATGGGCCACGAGCCGTGCGGCGTGATAGCTTCCCTGGGACCGGGTGCCGCGGGAGTAGAGGTCGGTCAACGGATTATGGTCTATCACTATGCCGGGTGCGGCAAGTGCAAATACTGTCGGATCGGCTATGAACAGCTATGTATTCATGGGTTTGACTATTATGGAACGTCAAGGCCCAGAGGGTTCGGAGGGGGACATGAAGATTACATGGTCGTGCCGGACCGGGTATGCATGGGCCTACCCGATGAAATGAGTTTCGAAGCGGGTGCCGCGGTTGCATGCGGCACCGGAACTGCTTATGCCGCACTGAAAAAGGTGAATGCCTCCGGCCATGACACGATAGCCGTATTCGGCCAGGGACCTGTTGGGTTGAGTGCCACAATGATCGGCGCAGCTGTGGGTGCACGTGTCATCGCCATTGATGTGGTGCCGTACCGATTGGAACTGGCAAAGAAGCTGGGTGCTGCTGAAGTCGTCAACGCGACGGATGGAGACGCGGTTGAGGCGGTTAAAGATCTGACAAACGGAGAGGGAGCCGAGGTTACCCTGGAGTGCACAGCCCATCCGTCCGTCAGAGTGCAAACGGTTGAGAGCGCAAAAATGTTCGGGAGAGCATGTTTTCTAGGGGAGGGCGGCGGCGTGACCTTTGACGACGTCAGCCGGCAAATCATGCACAAACTTCTGACGGTTCACGGGTCGTGGACGTTCTCCACATGGATGTTGGAAGAAGCCGCACAGTGGATAGCTAATCGGAATCTGCCCATCGAGGACCTGATTACCCATCGTTTTTCTCTGGAGCAAGCCCAAGAAGCATACAGGGTTTTCCAAGAAGGGCAGACGGGGAAAGTGGTGTTCGTATGTAAAGGAGAACGAAATGGAACTGGATCTCAGTGGAAAGACGGCTATCGTGAC
>CAYSUA010000468.1:0-5119 GCA_964433795.1 uncultured Desulfobacteraceae bacterium
GTTTTCGAATCGTAAGAGTTCGATGAAGTGAGGAATGAGTATGGCGTACAAGTTGCCGCGTTGGATACAACACACTGTTTTTCTTTCGATACTGGCAATCATCGCATCTGGGTGTTCGATTATCCCGAATGAAACGGTTCCAAATCCCTCCGAACAGGCTCAACAAAAAGAAACAATCGATAAACCGGTGAATGTTCAACTCCTGCATCAACAGGCTGTTAACCGCAGGATCGGGAGATGGGCGGTTGTGATCGGAATATCCCAGTATAAGTACAACACCGCCTGGAATCCACAGAAAGGTATTCAGGATTTACGATATGCACATCAAGACGCCAAGGCATTTTCGGATTTTCTCAAATCTCCCGCTGGCGGAGGGTTTTCCGATGATCGGGTGGTTCTTCTCACCAACCAGGCTGCTACCGTAAAGGAGGTGAGAAAGGCAATCGGAGATTTCCTGGCTCAAAGTCTTGAAGATGATCTGGTGATTCTCTTTTTTGCCGGTCACGGTTCCCCGGATCCCAAAAACCCACAAAACCTCTACCTGTTGTGCCACGATACGGAACCCGATAATTTCTACGGCACCGCGCTTCCCATGTGGGAAATCGACATGGCGCTCACACGTTCCATCCGGTCAAAAAGAGTATTTATCCTGGCGGATGCCTGCCATTCTGCAGGAGTCGGAAGTACCCGTGCGATATTGGTAGCAAATCGGATCAATACCTATATGGATGCATTGGCCCAATCCAAAAAAGGAGTTACGAAAATCACGGCATCCAGAGCCAATGAATTATCCCAGGAGAAGGAGTTTCCGGAAGGCGGCCATGGTGTATTTACGCATTACTTGCTTGCGGGGCTTAAAGGGAAAGCCGACGACAACCGTGACGGCTTTGTCACCATGGAGGAAGCCTATCAGTATCTGTTTGATCGGGTAAGATCCGAAACCCGCCACTCCCAAAATCCTTGGTCATCCTCGTATTTGAACAATGACATTCCCATCGGAATTGTGGATTCGCAAGTCCAAACAGCGATCCGGGAACGTTTGAACATTCGCACAAAAGAGACGACGGTTTCAAAGAAATATGAACCCGCAACGGCTCCAAAAAAGAAAATCGAGGATCAATACGAAAAAGCCTATGAAAAGCACCTGGCTCAGGCAGAATCATATATTTCCGACCATCAGTTTAAATCGGCTGAAAAGGAACTCAACAAAGCTGAAGGGATCGTCCATCAAGCCCGGTCTGAATTTGGTATCCGCCTGAATGCCGATAGAATCATCCAACTTCGGGCTGCGGCTGAACGGAGTGAAAAGCAGCGCCAATGGGAAAAAGCCTATAGGCACGCAGAAGCCGAAGCAAAGAAAAGACCGCCTCGTGAAAAAATCAAAATTTGGATCCGATTTCTTAAAGAAAATCGAGACATTCATGAAACGGAAGAAGCGAGCAGAATTTATGATTCGATTCGACAAAAGATTCGACCTCACATTCAGCGGCATTATGACCGATTGCTTTCCGAGATGCGAAGAGCGCTTAAAAATAGGCAGTTTCCACATGCATTGGAGAAACTCGATGCTGCGGAGGCCCTGCTCCATGAAGCAAACAATGAACTCCTTCTATATATCGACCCGAGAAACATCGATACCATACGATCCCGTTTTCTAATTCATGCATCCGGTCGCCGAGAATTTGACCAATGGAACCGTACGGAAAGGAGAGCAAAAGCAATCGAGTTAAATGAGCCTGGCGATTATAAACGGCGGATCAGCATATATAAGAAATTCATGAGAACCCAGCCGGGAAATCCCTTTAGATGGAATGCCTCTCGCAGGATCTCTCATTTAAATGAAGAATTGTCTCAATTTAAAGAAAACCGGTTTATGGAATCCACGGAACAGGCTGAAATTCTTCTGAGCCAGGGCGATTATGATGGAGCATTTGAATTCCTGGAAATGGCCCGGAAATATGCTACTCCCGAACAATACAGAGAATTAAAAAAACTTGCCCGAAAATACGGTATCAAGACAAAATCGAGATCCATTTTCAATAAAAAAGAAGTCGATTGGATATACGATAATAGAAAAGAATTTCCGGATAAAGACGGTTCTGGTGGAGAAGATACAGGCGGAGTCGACGACCGGGGAAGTGACGGCGGTGACGACCGTTCAGATAATGATTCAGATTCCGGTGACCGAGACGGTGACCATGAAGGAGGTGAATCGGAAAGCGAGAAAAGTGATAATTCAGACGATAGTTCCTAACAACATAGATCGGCTAGCCGGTTGACTCCCTGAGCTTCTGGATTCTACTTTTGGCAAAGTCGAGTTCCAGCCATTTATCCATAAATGTTCAAAGGCTTGTCTGTAAAATTCAATGGCCTCTTCCTTTGTCCTTGCCAAAAAGCTCTTACTGAGTATATAGACCCATATTTGGTTTTAATGTAGATGCCGGTGTGAAAAATCCCGCCGAATAGAGGAATTGGTATGAATCTAAAGGTCCTGGAATTCGTCATCAAAGGAAGGGAGAAGATCTGGTTTAAGATTGGTGCCGCGGCCGTCATTGCGGGTATTGCCAACAGTGCTGTGGTGATCATCGTGAATGCCGCCGTTCAGAACTATTCCCAGCTCAATTTCAAATACCTGGTTCAGTTCGCACTCTGCATTGTTATCTATATCATCACCTTTAAATTTTCATTCTCCCAATCTACCAATTTAGCCCGTGAAACAGTCGCCCAGACCCGTTTGCGGATTGTCGACAAGCTCAGACGCTCCAGTCTCTTAACCTTCGAGGGCATGGGCCAGGGCCGAATCTATACTACTTTGTCGGAAAACACGGAGATCATCTTTGAAGCATCGCGGCTAATTACAGCCACAGCTTCTGCGGCAGTGATGCTCATATTGACCTTTGGGTATATGGCCGTGATTTCCAGAACAGCCCTTTGGATGTCCGTAATCATCATTGTTTGTGCGGTATTTGTCTATATGAACAACCAGGAAGTAATAAACCGGTATTTAACTACAGCCACGCAGAAGGAAGCTGAATTTTATACTTCTTTGAACCATTTTTTAAGCGGCTTCGTAGAGATCAAAATGAATCATGCCAAAAGCGACGATATTTTTGATAACTACCTGAGTGAATTTGCACTATCCGAGAAGGATTTTAAAATAAAAGCCGAAGAAAAACTTTTGGCCAATCAAATATTTGCTCAAACCTTCTGGTATTTTCTGGTGGCGTCGATTGTTTTTTTGCTTCCGCAGCTCACTAAGATATCCTCCATCCAGATCATGAGTTCCATTACGGTGGTGATGTTTATCCTCGGTCCCATAGGTATGATAGTGGGTTCAATACCCCTGATCGTCAAAGGGAACTTGGCTGTTGATAAACTTCAAGAGCTCGAAAATGAACTGGACAAGGCAGATGATCTAAAAGCCACAAGCAAAAGAAACCCGTTTGCACAAACAACCGCTTTTGAGCAGATCCGTCTTGACGATATCAGCTTTTCCTATCCGGACCCGGGCGATTACGGGAGTTTTTCCATCGGCCCCGTCGATCTTGAAATAGATGCCGGAAAGATTTTATTCATCATCGGAGGAAACGGCAGCGGTAAGACAACGCTTCTTAAAGTCATGGCCGGTCTGTACTACCCCCAATCCGGGGCAATTTTCATGGATAACCGGATTGTCGATAAAACCAATTACGCTCATTATCGAAATGAGATGGCGGTCCTATTCACGGAATTTCATCTTTTCGATCGATTATACGGTGTGAAAAACGTTGACTTAGACGCAGTGGATGAGCTGCTTCAGACCATGGCGTTGATGGACAAAACCGAATATCTTGATTATCAGTTTACCAACCTGAACCTTTCAACCGGACAAAGGAGGCGTCTGGCGCTTATCATTGCCCTTATGGAAGACAAGCCGATTCTAATGATCGATGAGCTGGCAGCAGACCAGGACCCGGAGTTCAGAAAATACTTCTACGAAGTCCTTTTGAAGGATTTAAAGGCTCAGGGAAAAACCATTATCGCCACCAGTCATGACGACAGATATTTTCATGTGGCCGATCGGGTGATCAAAATGGAATATGGAAAGATAATGGAAGAAAAGTGAGTAAACATAGCCGGGCCGGATCGAATCATACACCGTTGGCGGTCAAATCACGCTAAAGATCAGCATGCCGCCTGCCTCTGGGTTGGTCTATATGAGGGTCCGCTACCCTGAGGCATATCGACCTTCCCCTAATAGCTTACTGTAACAGGCGTCACTGGAGATTGTGACTATATCTCTGACAGAAGTTTCAGAGATAATTACCGAATTTAGCCGCGAGCCCTTAACCGGCGTGGGTTTAGCTATCTGTAAAGTGTAAGACCCCACTGTCGTCAATCCAGTGTCCCAGCGCCGATAGGACTTCGGATTGGGTCTTCGTTGGGGTTTCTAATCGCCTGATCGGTTTTCTGGATCCCTTGTTTAACGTTAGCACCGAGTGTAGGTGCTGCATATCATCCATCACATCTTCCGCAGTACGGCTTATTCCTGCTGAAGCCAGCTTGATCTCTAATCTGCGCAAGCAGGTCATTGCCGCAACACAAGTAAATAAGTGACAGCGGATTTTACTGTCGGTCCAGTGTCTAATAGGGCGAGTGCCAACCAAGTCTTCGTTTTTGCTGAGACGAAACCGGTCTTCCACCTGCCACCTGTCGAGGCTGGACTCTACAATTTCGCGCGTTGTCCAGCCTGTGTTGTCAGTGATAATTATATTTTTTCCAAACATGGCCTGTTTTCTGCTAATTTTGTAGACATCTTTACGAAAGCTCATCGACAGACCGTCGTTGGTATCCTCAAAGCTGAGCGTGTAGAAATCCGATGACACATGTAGACGCTCACATAACCGCACATACCGTTCCCGGATTGCTGCATGTTTTTTCCAGTGTGGGGCCTTCTCGCGCACTTTGTTTCGCATTGTCAGCAACTGTTGACGAATCGTATCCAGTTTGCTTTGGAATGTATAGTTTTGCTTACGTGCCGTAGCCGGAGTGTATGTTACCACTACAGCTCGTTGTTTGCCCCAGTACTCACCCTTGGTCCGATAGGCAAGTAACTGATCTTCAGGATTTTCATCTTCTA
>CAYSUA010000469.1:0-5101 GCA_964433795.1 uncultured Desulfobacteraceae bacterium
GATGACGCCATACAATATCAGTGTGAGGCTGGGGGGAATGAGCAGCGCGATGCCGCCGGCAGAAGCGATGACGCCAGCGGCCATCCATTTCGGATAACCGCGTTTTATCATTTCCGGATAGGCAATGACGCTCATGGCAGCCGCACTTGCCGTGGATGAACCGGATATAGCGCCGAAAAGAACCGACGCGATCAACGTCGCATAAGCAAAACCGCCGGGTACCCATCCGATCAGGGAATCGGCAAACTTGAATAGCCCGCCCACCAGGCCGGTTCTCTCCATCAGGAATCCGGCGTAGATGAAAAACGGTATGGCCATCAGCGTATATTTACTGGTGAAAATGAAAAATGCCTTGAACAGCGTGGTGTATGTCAAAAACGGGTCGAAGCATACCAACAATGCAACGGCTCCGGCCAACGCGATTCCAATGGGTACACCACCTAGCAAAAACCCAAATAAAGAACTTCCCAAAAAAAACATTTGGTACGCCTTTCACGCAGAGCGAAATCAACCGGATCGAATTAAATATCGGTGACTCTCACTGAATCCGTAGATATGTTTCCTCTCCTGAATGCGACAACACCCTCGATGGTCTGGATCAGCGCGACGAGACCCATCAGCCCCAAACCAATCATTAAAGCCACCTGAAAAGGCCAAAGGTACATCGCCAGACTCTCGGTTTTCCTGTGCATCATTATCGAACGTTGGATGGTTGGCCAGGCCGTCACCATGAGGGAAGAACAGAATAGAAAAATGCAAAAAGAAACCAGGATATCCAGTACAGCGACTGTCTTATGGAGTCCTCTTGACGCAAGCGCCTGGAGAAATGCACTCATTACCAAATGGTTTTTTTTTGCCTGCGTAACAGAAATTGAAAGGGCGATCCCGGACATCATCGCATAGACAACCGCGTCCTGCCCCCACTCGAAAACCAGCCCGAAAAGGTATCGGCGAATGATTTCCAACAAGGCAAACAAGGTCGTACCCAACAAAACGAGGGCCGTAAACTTGGACAAAATTTCGGTGAGAAATTTATTTAAAAGGGTTGAAATGTTGTCTAATAAAGACACGGACATTGCCTCCCGATTCATGTGAACAACAATATCTGAAAAAAAGTGATGGGTTCCGGATTCAGCATCCAGGGCTCAAAGATTAGAACCGATTATCAACAATCGGTTTCTTCTTCAAGTGCCGAACCCGTTACGATCATATGGGGGATAAAACGATTCCCGTCAACCTATATTCGACGGCACTGTCATCTAATAAAAACTAAGGAAGGCTTTGCTGCTCAGCCCTCCTTAGTTTTTGTTTTTCTATCAGATCAGAGTCGTTTCTTCATCCCTTTTTTATATTTACCGAATTCATCGGCAAATTGTGAACAGTCCGTTTTCTCGAGCGGATCCGAACCCATGGGATTGGCTTTAACAGCCGCTTCGGCTTCAGCACCAAACTTGTCGACCCACGGATGCACTTCGGCGGGCGTTATGCTTTTAATATATTTTGCAGTTGCATCACCGATAGCGGCTTTTATCACACCCGCTTCAGCCGGATTCATGATGTAAATACCGGGTTTTGAAATATCGGTCACCTGATATTGATCGACCAGTCGACGGTCATTACAGAAATTGAGTTTCTTTTGTAATGGAATAAAGTAGTTCACTATGATATCTTCCATAATCTTCTGCTGTTCTTCACTCAGTTTGCGCCACCATTTGCCGCTTGCCCCGAACCAGTAATAGTCTCCAACGATACCGTTGATTCCCGCCACGGTGAAATAGGGAGCCTGGCTTTTGACCTGATTGAACCCACCCAGGCTGGTAAACAAACCGTCGATGACGCCGGTCTGCAGCGCAGATGGCACATCACCGAATGCCATGGTCGTCGGGTTTGCTCCGAGTGCTTTCAAAAGGGAGTTCTCAACCGTGCTCATGCTGCGAATCTTTTGGCCGGCGAAATCCTCGGGCTTTATCAGTCGACTCTTGATGGCGCCGGCGCCCATATACATGCTCAGGTGGCCGCTGCCGAAGATCTTGATGTCATGCACGTCTTTGAAACGTTTCTGCAACATGGCAAATGTCTCAAAGCTGTCCAGGGCGTTGATGGCACCGGGTGTGGTTAACAACTGTGGGCCGACCGCCGCAGCCATGAATGGATCAACGCTTACGGTTTTCCCAATCTGACCCGTCATCATCTCAAGGTTACCCTCGGTCAACGCCTCGGTGGCCTGCGGTACGTTATACAGCGACCGCGCCCAATAAATCTGTACCTTGCTTCCGGGTATTCGCCTTTCCACTTCTTCCGCAAATAGACTTTCTGCAATTGCTGCGGGATGCGGAGGCCCGCCATGGTCCGATGCCCATCTCATTCTGATCGGTTCTACCGACCACGCTTCTTCAGAAATGAATAAAGAGCTTGAACAAATAGCCAAGCCGACCAGGGTTACGATTAGCAGTTTGTTTAAGGTTTTCATGGTCTTTTCTCCTCCCAATTCAGGCATAAAGGTTAAAAAAATACTGGCCTCCAGACATGTTACACTATTATGTACTTACTGCATAACGAGTATTCATTTTCTTCTTCCTGGATCTTACCAGAAATCGTCAAGCTTTCTAACGATAGTCCAATTCAACGAAGACATCAAGAGCTTACGTCTTTTTATTTATAATGTAATGGGGTCAAGTCCGCTCTTAGCTCTTTGTGATTGATTCAATAATTTTATGCAACCGAAGGGCAAACTTGCGATCCCCTGCCAGCTTCTTTTTCATGCGCTCCATCACGCTGCTGACCGTGCTTTCGTTGTCTATACCAAACTGCGCACCGATTTCTTTTAACGTGTCTCGTCTTAGTCTTCTGGTAAGATATATCGCCACATTGCGGGCTTCATTCACTTTTCCCCGTCGCATCTTTAGAATATCTGATGCCGCCATATCGTAAGATTTACAAACCGCTTCAAATATCCGATGATTATCCGGCAGCAATTCGCGGCTTGAAGGTACGTCCTTGTGTATCTTTTCTGCTCCATAGGTCTCTTTGATCCGGTCGATAAACGATTGGGGGCCTAAACATACCGGCCATTTTTTCCCACTGATTTTTTCACTGACTTTGTCTTTTTCCTCAACCGACACCCATTTTCTATAGTATCTCAGCCAGTCCTTTCTGTTTTTCGAAAGAAGGGAGAGAATATAATTCTTGTGCAACCAATCCCATTTCTTGGCGATGGAAATATATCCTTTGTGGCTGCTCCATTTATAGACGTCTAACCTGTCCGCCAATCCGGACTGCAAAGGATTCCGGTGGATATATCGGACCGCCTGCAGTAGGTACCTGGGCGTATCGATGAGCATGGACTTGTAACGTCCACGGAAAAGCTGACCATCACATTTGTGGCGACTATTGTATCTTTGGGTGTACACCCCATTCAAATGACGCATGCTTCTTGATATGTTTGCTTCCGGGGTCTGAACCAGCATGTGGTAATGATTCGGCATAAGGCAGAATGCGGCAATTCGAATGTTCCACATTTCCGAAGTTTCCTTCAGCAACTCCGTAAACATCAAATAGTCCTGCTCATCCGGAAAAATATCCTCAGCACGCCTGCCTCTGTTCATGACATGGTACCATGCATCGGGATATTCGATTCGTAGTGGTCGTGACATAATGCCTTTAACTATCATTCTCATGCGAATAGGTCAAGAGCGGACTTGACCCCTTTACAGGACCAAAAGCTGCCAGGTTTTTGTTTTGGGATCTTGTGCATGCCCTTGTTCGGAGCCGCACATCACTTACACTTGAAGTTCAAAAGGGCTGCACGGCAATTTTATTTAACCTTTTGTTGCAAAATCGTATTAATTGCCTTCTCCAATGCCCTGTTGAATTCTTCTGCACGATCCATCATTAAGAAGTGGTCCGCTTCCTTCAGGACAATGGCATCGAATGAAAACATATGACGTCGATTGGCTTCATAGTTAATGGGCCACAGATCTCCGTTAACGGTAACGACTGGAATTCGGATTTCATCAAATATTTTAGCCGATTCCCCAGTAATATACTGAGACATCATCTCGTTCATAGCACTTAAGGCAACAGCAGACGGGGCAGCTGACATATCCGAAAGAATCCAATCACGAATCAGCGGATCGGTGTTGGGCAGAATCATCTCCTTAACGAACTGCCGGCTTCCGGTTCGAAAATCCTTTTTCAAAGGTGCTATCATCTGATCAAGTTCTTCACGGGTCATCGGGTATTCTATGTTTTCAAGTGTATCTATGCCGATCAGTCCTATAACGCGTTTCGGCATGAGCCGGGAGGCCTCAGCAATCACCGAGCCACCCATGGAATGCCCTATCAGAATGATGCTATGGCTGCCTATTGCTTCTGTCACAGCTCGCACATCCTCTCCGAAAGCCAACATAGTGTACTTCGAACGTGTCGTACCTGAGTGGCCGTGGCCTGCAAGGTCAAGCGTGACCACACGATGATTCTTGGAGAAATGGGATAACTGTGCGCGCCAGTAGCGGGCATCGCAACTCCAGCCATGAACGAACACAAGAGTCGGTTCTCCAGTGCCGTAGATCTCATATGAAATCGGCGTACCATCTTTAGAAGGGACAACATTGGGCCATTCTGTTTGAGCTCGTACAGCTCTATAAGTCAATAACAGGACCACCAAACAGATGACCAGTCTCACCGTATATATTGTGACCGGTTTGCAGGCATTTATGTTTTCAACGCTAACGGCTTTTGTTGGTACTTTCATTATCTGTTTCTCTTTGCTCCGACGTTTGGCATCACCAGTGCCGCCCCGGTGGTCTATTTTATCGCAACGTTCCCGGTATCTGGTGAATGCCGTTGTTATGTGGCCTGCTGGATGTACCGTATCCACTTGAAATTATAAAGGGGTCAAATCCGCTCTTAGCTTTTTCCGATCGATTCGGCTAACTTATCCAACCAAAAGGCAAACTTGCGATCCTAGGTCAGCTGCAAATTAGCTGCCATTATTAGTCCAAAAGGTCAAAAGCGGACTTGACCCCTTTATTTCCATTTGACCAGCTAACGAGGCTGTCGAAAAACCCTTTGACGGACCAGATATCCTTCCTGCCGGATA
>CAYSUA010000470.1:0-5099 GCA_964433795.1 uncultured Desulfobacteraceae bacterium
AAAAGCCGAAGGTGTCCAGATGGATGTTCTTATCGAGACATTTTTTACAAAACGAACCGGAGATCTGCCCGAGATGCTCAAGCTCCACCAAATCCGGGTGCTGGTAGTGCCCAGCCGGAGCACCTATTTTCTTGATAAAGCAGGTCAACCCCGCGGGATCGACTATGAACTTCTGAAGGGGTGGGAGAAAATGCTCAACAAGGGCCGTAAAAAAGGGACCCCCCGATTTCGCTTCTCTTCATCCCGGTTACTCTGGAAGAACTCGGCGATGCCCTTCTGGAGGGGCGGGGCGATATTGCCGGTATTACACTTATTACACCGAGCCGTGCAGACGAATTTGCCTATGCAACGCCGATTTTTAAGAACATCAGCGAGGTTGTCGTCACCGCCCGAAACGGTCCGCCTATCTCCTCTTTTGAAGATCTATCCGGAAAAGAAGTCCATGTCCTCAGCGGCAGCGCACAACTGGAAAATTTGATCGAACTCAACGCGCGCTTTAAAAAACAGGGTCTTGCACCCATTAAAGTGGTACCGGCTGAACCCTATGTGGCGGATGAAAATCTACTGGAAATGATCAATGGTGGTATGATTACCGCAGCTGTGGTGCCGGACGCTTTTGCAAAACTTTGGGCCAGAATCTTTAAAAATCTCGTCGTCCATGAAAGCATTCCGGTCACTTCCGGTATGAAGGCCGCGTGGGCGGTGAGAAAAGAAAACCCCGAACTTCTGGCCAAACTGAATGAAGCCATCGCATCGGTTCTCAAGAAAAACAAGCGGGCTTTTGAGAGAGACTTTAATCAATACTTTAAGACTACCCACTGGATCACCAATCCTTTTGTGAAAGGTTCCAAATTCGAACTTGCGGATGACTTCCAGCGGGAGGCTGGCGCCTTCGGAATGGACTGGCTTCAGCTCATGGCCCAGGGTTTCCAGGAATCGACCTTAAAAAATACTGCTAAAAGCCCGTATGGTGCCGTGGGCATCATGCAGGTGTTGCCCTCAACAGCCAAGTGGTTGGGAGTGCCGGACTACACCGAAGCGGAAAGGAATATCCACGTCGGCGCAAAATATATGGCCCGGCTGATGAAACGGTATGCCAAGGTGCCTGAAATAAGTAAAGACAATCGCTTCTTCTTCGCTTTGGCTGCATACAATGCAGGCCCCGGCCGCGTCCGAAAGTATCGGAAACGAGCGGTGAAACTCGGATACGATCCCAACCAATGGTTTGGAAACGTGGAGCGCGTAGCCCTCCGCTCAGGTAACCTTGAGACCGTGATGTATGTCCGTAACATCCTTAATTACACCATGGCCTACAAATCGGCTTACGAACAGTCTCTGCGTCGTGATGAATTGAAAGAGAAGAAAAAACCGTGATGCGATTACCGTGAGAATAAAACCGCGTCTTTAGAAAGGAGCTATTATGAAATCTATCGGAAAAACATTTATCGCATTTTTGATAATCCTGGCCAGCCTCCACTTCACCACCGCCGGTTTCGCAGCGGATTGGATAAAACCGGGGGAAGAGCGTCTCAAGCTGGGCGCGGGTGTCTTTCTTCCAAGCTTTGGTACCAAATTGCGTGTCGATGACGTTAATACCGGAGATGGCACAGGAGTTGATCTTGAGGACGATCTTAGCTTTTCAAACAGTGAGACAACCTTTTGGGCGGGCGGTTATTGGCGGTTTGCAGCAAAGCATCGAATTGCGGCGGGCTATTTTCAATTTGATCGTGATGCAAGTGCCATTGCAAAAACAGACATCACCATCGGTGATGAGATATATCCAGCGGGGGCAAGCCTTGACTCCAAATTCAAGTTTCAGGTCCTTCCGATAACTTATGCCTACTCTTTTCTTAAACGCGAAAAGTTTGAATTAGCCGGGACCATTGGATTAAACTGGACTTGGGTTGACTTTGATGTTTCGGGATCAGCATCCTTAGGCGATAAAGATTTGGATGCAACAGTATCCGCAGATGCAAGTGTACCCCTCCCTCTTATTGGTCTTTTATTTGACTATCATTTCACGCCCAAGTGGTCCGCCGGTCTGCATGGAGAGGCTTTTTGGCTAAATATAGATGCTGACACTTTTGGATTTTCAGGGACTCTCTTTAATGTGCGGGCGAGCACCGAGTATTGGTTTTTTAATAACGTCGGTTTGGGCGCTGCGGTAAACTGGTTTTCTCTTGATGTGGATGTAGACGATGGGGATTGGCGTGGAATTTTAGAATACCAATACTGGGGACCACAGGTTTATGCAGTGGTACGTTTTTGAAAAATAGCCCGGTTTTTTTAAAGGTTTGATGGTTCTCGGAGGTTTGTGGGGTTTAGAAACAAACTGGAAAAAAGAAAAGTAGTGCTTGAAATCCGCTCTGGCCAGATTTGGTTTGATGGAAGTGGATATCCAACCAAAACAAACATATCCAAAGTTTTTAATGAAATGAATTTTCACGGTGCCACTTCGGCCAATTTGTGGAGCTTTGCAATTTTAGTCGATCACGCAATCGCAATCGATGCGATTACCGAGGGTCTGAATAATGGGAACACGGAAACATAAATCAATGCTCGCTGGCGTTTTTTCCAGCGCATGCGCGGCGCTGATGATGGTTTTGAGCGGTTGCGCGTCTTTCGGACCGAGGAACGTCCCTCCAGATCAATTCAACTACAACGCGGCGATCTCCCGATCGATTCAAGAGCAGATGCTTTTCAACCTGATCCGTCTGCGCTTTTTCGAAACCCCGGTGTTTTTGTCGATAAGCTCCGTACTCACCCAGTACAGCTACACCGGGGGAATCGGCATCTCCGGCAGTACAGGGTTGGATACATCAAGTTCGGTCGGCGGTAGTGGCACACTGGGATACAGCGAGCGTCCGACCATCACCTACTTGCCGATTGAAGGCCAGGCATTTGCGAAACGATTGCTTGCCCCGATTCCGATCGATGTCATCTTCGCGCTTGGACAGGCCGGCTGGCCTGTAGACGATCTCATGCTTATCTCTTTGCATCGAATCAATGACATCGAGAATATGTCGTTCAGTGTTTTACCGGCTCTGATCGATCTGGAAGAACGTGCGCAACAGATGGAGCGCGATATCAAGCGGTTTGAAACCTTCCGGAAGTTCGTCGGTTTGATGCTCAAGCTTTTCGATTTGAATTTGCTGGAGTTGCAGTATCGCGATAGCATTACGCACGGCGAACAGAAGCCAGAATCTGCTCCGAATCTGATCCTTGCGAAGGCTGGAAGGAAAGAGGAACACCGCCTGATAGCTGAATTTCGCTCGGCGCTTGATCTGGAAACACAACAAAACGCATTTCGCGTTACGAAACGGTTGACAGGGCGAAATCCGGATGAGATCACGATTCAGACCCGGTCGCTTCTCGCCATCATGTCATTTTTGTCGCGAGGGATCCATGTACCGGAGCGCATCCGTAAAGCCAAGTGGGTTATCGGGTGGGAAGAGGCGGCTGAAGCCTGGGAAGCAAGATTCGGCAAACCCGGGTATAAGATCCCCTTTCCGTTCATCACGCATGTAAGTGATGAACGGCCCGCGGATGCCTTTGTCGCTGTGAAGTCACATGGAAGCTGGTTTTTTATCGACAATACGGACATTATGAGCAAACGAGTCTTCAACCTTTTGGTACTTTTCTTTCGACTGCTTGCACCGGGAGGGCAAGGTAATGCACCCGTGCTGACCCTACCGACTGGACCTTAAGGCCATTGGATTATTAATCGGAAATATCAAAGGATCAAAATAACGCTCCATTTAATACCGGATTGTGTATCAGGCTTTCCGACAAGATTAAGGGTGGTATTAAGATATGCGAGGACTAATAGGATTTTTAAAAACAACGGCATCGGGCGGTTTGTTCGTGCTGCTGCCGGTGCTTCTGCTTTACCTGCTTCTTGCCGAGGCTTTGGAATTGGTGGTGGCATTGGCCACACCCATTACCGAGCTGTTTCCCAAAGGGACATTCGACGAGGTCAGATTTCCCGTAATCATCGCGCTGGTTCTGATTGTGGGGGCATCTTTCCTCATCGGGCTCGCGTTGCGGTCAACGACTGCCAGGCGCCTGGGACTCTCCATCGAACGTACCGTGTTAGCTCGCCTGCCCATGTATGATGTTTTCAAGAGACTTACCCGGGGATTTTCAGCGGAAGGGCAGAGTGATTCGTTTAAGCCGGCCATGCTGATTTCCCAAACCGGTGATCGGGAGCTTGCCTATGTGGTCGAAGATCACGATGACGGAAATGTGACTATTCTGTTGCCCTTAGCGCCGACAGCATTTGCCAGCCCTTTAAAGATAGTGAAGCGGGAACAGGTTGAGATACTAGACGTAAATTTGGGTGAATTCACCAAGATTGTAAGCCAATGGGGAGTTGGGGTCCGAGATCTTCCGATTAAATGAGAACAGGAGCTTATAAATGAGCGAACAAAGTCGGATAGAGGAAAAAGCATTGAAGCAATCGATGGTGGGCGCCTTCCTGCTTGCAGTCTGGGGCATCGTAATGGCTCTTATGTCCGAATCCGGTGCCGTATTGCTGGACGGGATGTATAACCTGATATCGGCGATTATGACGTTTTTCTCCATTGAAATCACACGGCTCATTTTTGGAAAGGGAACCCGGGAGTACCCGCTGGGTTATTTTGCGTTCGAATCTATGTTTGTTTTTGTAAAGGGCGCATCCATCCTGATCCTCGTTCTCATGGCATTGTATTCGAATATCAAAGTGCTGCTCAGCGGCGGCCGGGAACCTGCGCTGGGGCTGATGACGGTATATGTGGCACTGGCGGTAATCGGGTGTATGATATGTTACGCGGTGACCCGGAAAAGCTCCCGCAAGACGGGTTCGGACATTTTAGATGCCGAAGCCAAGGCCTGGTTTGTTAACATGGTGGTCACCGCTGCCATAGGGATCGCCTTTGTAATCACCATGCTCATTCAAGGCACCTCCATCGGCTGGGTCGTTCGGTACGTAGATCAGGTGCTGGTCATTTTAATGACAATCCTGTTTATCAAGGACCCGTTGACCTTAATGCGAGGCGGTTTGAAAGAACTGCTGCTGGCATCGCCTGAGGAAGCGTTTTCCGAACGATTTGAAAAAA
>CAYSUA010000471.1:0-5076 GCA_964433795.1 uncultured Desulfobacteraceae bacterium
AGGGACGGAAACCGATCACCCGAAAGGGTGAATCTAAAATCGTCCGGCGCCGATTGATTCCTATCCCATCCTCTGACGCCGGCAGTATTTATCAACTCTCCATCTTCATAAAGCAATACAGCGGCATCTCGGACATTGGGAATCAGGTGCCAAATCTCCTCCCCCGGACCGACCATATCATCGAATAGAACATGTGATGTACCGAAACCGTTCAATCGGATCCGGATATGCCGCTTTAAGAAACCGTGACCCAATCGATATCTAAATAACCCCACTCCAGAAAATCCGCCCACAATTCTTTGGCCGTCATCTTCAGGAGGTTTATTGACTTTAAGATTAACCCGGCTCCCCTCGAGGATCCGATGGCCAACCGGCGGAATCTGCCCCACCACCATGTCAAAGGGTTTATTTTTTATAAAAACAGCCTGTATATTTCCTAGGCGAAAACCGACAGCATCCATCAGCAAAAAGGCATCTTCGATGGGTCGACCAATTACGTCCGGCATTTTGTATGCTGCCGGACGACCGCCTAGGCTGAGAAGCAGGTCCACACATCTTCCCCGTTCGATGTTGCTCCCGGGCGATGGGGTTTGGGAGATTATCTCCTCTTTACGTATATTACCGTCAAAAACACGGGATTGGTTTCCCAAACAGAGCCCGTTTTCAGAAAGAATGATGCGCGCTTGCTGAATAGACAGGCCTTTCAGCTTGGGTGCGACAACCGTCTTTGCGCCTTTTGAAATAATGATCCTGACATCGCGATCTTTCTTAATTTCCACACCGGGCCTGGGTTCTTGAAAAATCACATGATTGGTAGGCACATCCGCACTATATTCGGATCCTTTCACTTTGGTATTGAGCCCCAATTCCGTCATCAGCCGAAGGACCGACACGACGTCTTTTCCCGCGATATCGGGAACGATAACCGTCTCTTCCCCCTTTACAATAAAAGTGAGCGTCAAATAAGCACTGAGACCTGCCACCACAAGAAAACCCAATCCGATCAGGGTTATTTTTACAAAACGGGATGCCACGTTCAACTCTCCGTCACTCTGAGCACTTCTTCTATGGTCGTTAACCCCTTGAGAATCTTCTCAATACCATCCTGGTGTAAGGTTACCATATCATGCTTCTGTGCTTCATTTTTGATTTGATTGGAATCAAACGTCTTGAGAATCAGACTCTTCAGTTCAGGGTGAAATACCAAGATTTCAAAAATACCGATTCTACCGCGATAGCCGGTTTTGAAACAATGCTCACAACCCGTTGCCTGGTAAATCGACAGCTCCTGCACACGGTCCGTATCGACCCCCAACCGATTCAAGGTAAATTCATCCGGTGTGAAGGGTTCCTTGCATTCCGTACAGAGCACACGCACCAGCCGCTGGGCCATTACAGCGGTCACCGACGAGGATATCAAAAAGGGTTCAACCCCGATATCAACCAATCGTGTAATGGCACTGGCGGAATCGTTGGTATGCAGGGTGGAAAAAACCAGATGTCCCGTCAAAGCCGACTGTACGGCAATATCTGCGGTCTCTTTGTCCCGTATTTCTCCGATTAGCAGGATATCCGGGTCCTGACGGACAATGGATCGAAGTCCACGGGCAAAGGTCAGATCGATCTTGGGATTCACCTGAATCTGGCTGATCCCATCGAGTTGATATTCCACCGGATCCTCAATGGTAATGATGTTGATGTCCGGCGTGTTGATGGCGGACAGTACGGCATAGAGGGTGGTTGTCTTGCCACTTCCGGTGGGTCCGGTAACCAGAATGATGCCGTTAGGGGTTTCAATCAATTCTTTCAGAAGGCTCAATTTATCCTGAAATAAACCTAGATCGGAGAGACTCAGCAAGGTGTTCGATTTATTTAAGAGCCTCAGCACGGCCCGTTCTCCAAATGTGGTCGGTATAATTGAGACCCTGACGTCGATATTTTGAGTACCGATTTTAACTTCAAACCGCCCGTCCTGGGGAAGCCGTTTTTCTGCAATGTTCAGGTTGGACATGACCTTGATTCTGGAAATCAGCGCCGGGAGAATCCACTTGGGGGGCGTAAGCAGGTCGTAAAGGATTCCGTCCACCCGATACCGGATTTTGAAGCTGTCCTAAACCGGCTCCACATGGATGTCGCTGGCCCGGGCTTTGATGGATTGGGTGATGACATGATTCACCAATCGGATGATCGGTGCATCGCTGGCATCGTCCAGCAAATCGGTGGTTTCTTCCAAATTGGTAAAATCGAATTCGCCGTCTTCTTCCATATTCTGAACGAGCTGCTCGGCCGAATCTCGGCTGAAATCATAGGACATGTTGATATAAGATAAGATGGCATCCTTTGTGGAAAGCGCAATTCGGTAGTGTTTCAATTCTAGTATTCGCGCGAGATCATCCAAAGCTTGAAAACTGGTGGGATCATTGATGACAATGACACATCCCGGCTCATAAAAATCTTCTTCGTTAAATCTATCGCCCTTGGGCATTTTGAAGCTGTCGAAGAGTGGATCGTCTCCGCTGCATTCCAGAGGCGCCATAGCGTATTTTTTTAAGAATTGTATGGGGACTTTCTGGGTAAATTCGCCGGCGATGTTGTTGATGGGTAAATAGGGCCAAAACGGAATATGATATTGCATGCTGTAGGCTTCCAGCAGCTGCGATTCGGTCACGATCTTTTTTTGAAGAAGTGTCTCAGATAGCCGGACGCCCTTTTCCAGCTTCAAATTTTCTGCTTCACGGAGATCTTCCTCGGAAATGCCGGCCGTTTCTTTGAGGATGCCCGTGAGATTCTTTTTTTTCATCATTCCGACCTTTATTAATCCGTCTTTTTCTCCTGCTCAATATCGAAGGTGCGAAACGTCTTGTCATAGAGCTTGATCCGCCCCTCTTTGAACGTATCGATGGTCTCTTTCTTCCTTCTGTACATTGTTTCGGCATCCCGATGGCTCATTACCACGTGGGGGGTCAAGAATATGAAGAGATTGGTTTTCTCACTGGCTTTGGTCTGGGTAGAAGTAAGCCATTTAAGCCACGGAATATTGCTCAGGCACGGCACCCCGGTTTCCCTGGTGGTAAAGGTGTCGTCAATTAAACCGCCGATGACGATGGTATTGTTGTCTTCCACAATGACCGTGGTATCGATGGTTCGTTTCAGGGTGGTGGGTAGAAAATCGGTTACTTCCGCAGCTTCGGTCAATGCCGTAAGCTCATGTGAAATGTTGAGCCGAACCATCCGGTCCTTGTTGATGTGGGGGGTGATCTTCAAGGTAAGGCCCACATCCTTGTATTCAAAGGATGAAAAGGTTTGGGCCGTCCCTTCGATCTGGGTCGATCGGGTTCGGAAAGGCACGTTTCGTCCCACTACGATATTTGCTTCTTCATTGTCTGTGGTTAAAATCTGAGGGGTGGAAAGAATATGAACATCCCGATCCGATTCAAAGGCCTCGATAATGGCGGTGATATTGGGAACGGTAATGGTACCTCCACTGGTAACGATATCGATGGCGCCATGGATCACACCCAGCGCAAAACCACCGCTTCCAGGCTCTGCTACGGTCTGTTCGTCAATGGCGTCCGCGCCGCCGCTGAATGCCCCGCCAAAGGCCCCCGACCGGTCATTATATGAAGTCTCACCTAGTGCCCGCCACCGGACGCCGAGACTAAATCCCTTATTCACTTTCACTTCCATAATGAGCGATTCGATGTAAACCATTGCCCGGGGAATATCCAATTGTTTGATGATATCCTCCAGGACCTGATAGTCTTCCTTCCCCGCCATGATGATGAGGCTGTTGGTGGCTTTATCCGCCGTGATGCGGACGCCTTCTGAAACCACAGGCGCTTTTTTGCCCTTGGCGGCGCCTGATGTTTTGGTCGGTAAATCCTGCAACACTTTGGCCAGGTCTTCTGCAATGGCATTTTCAAGATAGTAAACCCGTATTTTCTGTTTACCCCTCGGAGTTTCCTTGTCCAGCAAACTGATGAGCCTTTTGACCCGATAGGTATCATCCTCAGATGCATAGATTATGATGATGTTGGTCCGTTCATCCGCCACAAACCGGATATCGGTAACCGGCTCCCCCTTTTTCGGCTTTTTTCTGGCCTTGAAAACCTGGTCCAGAAGTTTCACCAGCTTGACGGCTTCGGCATATTCCAGAGGGATAACGGATAATTCCAAGCCGACGCCCTCTATGTCGATGGTTTTTAAAATTCTCATGAGACGCAGGATGTTGGAATAGACATCGGTGACGATCAGCATGTTGGTGGGAGGGTAATCGAGGATTACACTGCTTTTTGAAATCATCGGTGTAAAAAGCCGCTTTATCCGAGTGGGGTCGGCATACTGCAGGGGAATGAGTTGCGTAACCACCTTGTCCTCCGGTGAACCGGTCTCCGCCCTGAGCAGGGTCTCAATGCTTTTGGTTCTCGCGTCCGGAGACGGAATGATCTTTATCAACTCCCCGGCTTTGACGGTCGTGTAACCGTGCACTTCCAGAACCGACTCGAATACCTTATAGGCTTCTTTAAGAGAAATCTTGGAAGGAGAGATGATGGTAACCTTTCCCTTCACCCGTTGATCGATGACGAAATTCGTCCCCGTAAGCTCGCTGATGAACTTGATAAATACGATGATGTCGACGTTGTTGAAATCTATGGTAATGAACCGATCGGGCTGGGAATCGCTGCCCACGGTCTTTGACTGAGCCAGTGCCATCGGTTCCATAGAGACAGATAAAAGAAGCGCAAGGCAAAGCATTGTCAACAGAAACATATTTTGGTTTCGTATCATCATATTCGATTTCATCCCCTATAACTCAGTTTAATAGGACGCAGATTTTCGCAGATACACACAGATAATAATTTTTTTTCTTAATCTAAATAATCTGCGTTCATCAGCGTCCAAAAAATTGAATCGGTTTCTACTTGCTTCTATTCAATGGTATAGTTCATTGTGGTTAATCGACCCCTTCGTTTTATCTTCAACGTGAGTTCTGAAGAAGACCTCAGACGCTGGTATATCGCCGAAACATCTTCAGCCGATTGAATATCCGCCTCGTCGATCCCCAAAAGAATATCC
>CAYSUA010000472.1:0-5075 GCA_964433795.1 uncultured Desulfobacteraceae bacterium
CTGATGTTGATGGGCGGTATTTCAACATTTTTTAAAAAAGATAGATATTCTCTGAAAGAGAAGGGATATAAAAGCCGCAGCAGGACACGACGAGAGAGGTCATGAGCAGATTCAAAAAGAGACAACGATACGGAACTTGTGAAAATTAAACGTATTTTAAGAAAGTCATAAATTTTTTTTAAATCTTTAGGATAGGTTTTGCAGAAGTGAATTTCATCCACTAACAGAGTTCTTATTTTATACTGATCCGAGAGGGTTCTCGCTACTTGGTACAAATCCGATTCATCTAAGGTATCTGCTGACAGGTAAAATGTGTCAGGTCCTGAAGCGACTATCTGTTTGAGGATAACGGTCTTGCCCACCCCACGAGGTCCCACAATACCGATGAAATGTTTGCCGAGTTCAGATTGAATTTCATTAAACAAATACCGTGTCTTTGGAAAATGTTTACCCTCTTCTTTCGCCCTTTCGTTTATTTCAAGCATTTCCGATATATTCATTTGACTTCCCTTATGTTCGAAATTGCAGTTTCCTGATTGACCGGTTTAGATAGGACTGGGAATAAATGCTTCATACAAATAAGCATTTTGTCAACTTACTTACTAATGTGATGGTCATTTTGGTTAAATAAAATATATAATGATATGCATTTTGTCAAATAGTTTTTAAAAATGGGCTTTGTTGACTGTTACCATACATCGCAACATCAAGATTTCATCGCAACTGCGTGCTGAACTATACTTTCTCACATAAATCTCAATCTCAATCGCGTGGCTTAATAGCACATAGAACCTGATTCTTTGCTCTGGTTTTGAAACTGCTTCTAATTTAACCTACCCACTTTTGCCTCGACAGCAGCAAGGATTTCTCCGGATTGCAGAAGTCTCTTAACGGCCTCTATATCTGTGGAAAGCACCCTATCCTCATCCAATCGAGAAACTTTCCCGCGGATTACCTCATACGCCGCCTGGGTTCCTTCCCCCGGTTTCATGTTGGTGAATACATCCAGAGCCTGTGCTGCACAAAGCAGTTCAATAGCCACCACGTTCTCGGTATTCCTCACGATTTCTCTGGCTTTTCTGGCGGCAATGGTACCCATGGATACATGGTCTTCCTTGTTTGCCGAGGTGGGAATCGAATCGACACTGGCCGGGTGCGAAAGTATTTTGTTTTCAGATACCAGGGCTGCCGCGGTATATTGAGCAATCATGAATCCCGAATTCAGTCCGCTTTCTTTAACCAGAAACGCGGGAAGGCCGCTGAGCATCGGGTTGACCAGCCGCTCGATTCGTCGTTCCGATATGTTGGCGAGCTCTGAAACCGCTATCCCGAGAAAATCCATGGCAAGGGCAACCGGCTGGCCGTGAAAGTTGCCGCCCGGAAGATACGCGTTGTCCTCATTAAAAAACAGGGGGTTGCTGGTGGATGAATTCATTTCAGTTTCCACAACCCCGGCGGCATAATGTATGGCATCATAGCTGGCGCCATGCACCTGCGGAGAACACCGTAAGGTATAGGCGTCCTGAACCCTGGAACAGTCTTTGTGAGAAGAAATAATATCACTGTTTCCGGTGATACACAGCATGTTGTCCGCAACCGCCGCCTGACCGGGATGAGGTCGAACTTTCTGGATTCTCGGATCAAATTCCGTTCTGCTGCCCATAAGGACCTCGAGGCTCATGCAGGCGGCAACATCGATCATTTTGCTGAGATTGAGGGCGTCAAATACCGATAAGCCCCCTATTGCCGTCATGGCTTGAGTCCCGTTTACAAGAGCAAGTCCTTCCCCTGCCTCAAGGACTAAGGGTTCCAGGCCGCAAGACAATAAAGCATCCTTTCCGGGCATCCGTTTACCGTCTAAAATGGCTTCTCCCTTTCCAATGAGAACAAGGGCTAAATGTGCCAGCGGACAGAGATCGCCGCTTGCACCCACAGATCCTTTTTCCGGAACAACTGGCACGATCCCGGAATTCAATAAGTTAATCAAACTGTTGAAGGTTTCGATACGTATTCCGGAATGTCCTCTGGCCAGGTCTTTGACGCGCAGCAACATCATGGCGCGTACCGCTTCAGGTTCCATAATATCGCCAACCCCGGCAGCGTGGCTCATAAGAATGTTTTCCTGGAGCTTTTGGGTGTCTTCCTTTGAAATGGTAACATCGCTGAGCAAACCGAAACCGGTGGTCACGCCGTAAATGGTCTCTTCAGCTTCCACCCAGTTTTCAATAAGCTTTCGGGTTTTGGAAATCTGTTGCTCGGCCTCCGGTGTCGGTTGAACCTTAACCCCCTGTCGAGCCACGCAAACAAGATCGTTTAAAGTCATTCCGTCTATGCCGATTTTTATGGTTTCCATGGTGTTTGCCTCATTTTGGATGCTTGATACTGGATACTGGATGCTCGAGGATTAAAAAATGGGTAATACCGGAAAATTATCGAGTATCAAGTATCGAGTATCTTAGCTTTATTTATCCATCGCCTAATTATCGAATGCATGCGATTGTATTTATATGCTTCTCGTATCCGGTCTAAACCGCCCGCCGATTCGATGTCGGGTACCGGCATAAACGAACCGGTTTTTGGTTGCAACCCACTCAGAAGACCAGGTTTTACGGTAAAGAACCAAACAGGGTTCATCCCTTTCGATTTCCAGCATCTCCTGCATGGAATCATCCGGCATCACGGCCTCGATCACATGCTCTGCCTCTGTAACCGGTGTGACGCTCAACAGGTATTTAGATGGCGTGATATTGGAATAATCCTGGTTTAAAAAATCCGGCGCCACCGCTGGATTAACATACCTTTCTGCAACCTGGACGGCCTTTCCTCGGTCTCTATGAACCATGATGGAATGATAAACCCGGTCGCCCGGGGCAAGCCCCATTTCTTCCGCCAACTCCGGAGATACCGTCTCTTCTTGAAGGAGATGGACATCGCAGCTGTGTATCCCCCCTCTTTCTCTGATTTCATCCGCAATGCTTTTGATTTCCATCAGCTCGGTCTGAGGTTTTTGCCTTGCCACAAACGTGCCCACCCCCTGCAAGCGCACAAGATGGCCTTCTGTGGTAAGTTCTCTCAACGCCCGGTTCACAGTCATCCGAGAGACTCCCATGGATTCGACCAGATCGTTCTCTGATGGAATTTTGGAATCCGGCTGTAAGGACCCGGATCTGATCTGATCCTCGATATAGTTTCTGACTTGCAGGTAGAGGGGTTGTGGGTTTTGAGAATAAATCTCGTTATTTGACTTGGGCTTTTGGGCCATGATAGGAATTATCCTTTACAAAATCAGATCTGTCGTTTTGCCGGTTGCAGTAGTTGTATATACAAGCATAGACAATTATCGTTTCCAGAGTCAAGCAATTTGTTTTTTCTGATTATCCGGGAGAAGAAGGTTGAAATAATAAAAACGCTTGATACTGGCCACCGGGGATCTTCAGATGAGACGCAAAAACAACTAAGGAACGCATGGTATTTGAGGGGGTATAACATGTTTGACCCGAAGAATATGATAGAAGCTTTGATTAGCGGCGATAAATCTTCTGTCGAAGAACTGGTAAAAGCCGAATTGAACAAAGGAACAGCCGCCATAGAAATCCTGAACGCGGGACTCGTCACCGGCATGGATATTGTGGGCGAAAAAATGGAAAGTGCGGACATGTTCATCCCGGATGTTCTCATGGCAGCCAAGGCAATGAAGGCCGGAGTTGAAATCGTCAAGGGTCAAATGAGCGAAGAAGATGCCTCTGCCAGAGGCAGGGTGGTTATCGGAACGGTTAAGGGCGATCTTCACGATATCGGAAAGAATCTGGTAGCAATTATGATGGAGAGTGCGGGGCTTGAAGTCTTCAATCTGGGGGTGGATATCGCACCGGATGAATTCGTCCGCCATGTAAAAGAAAAAGACGCCGGCATGTTGTGTCTATCCGCACTGCTGACCACCACCATGCCGATGATGAGGCAGACTGTTGAAGCCGTTGTTGAAAGCGGTCTTCGGGACAACGTAAAAATTCTGATCGGTGGCTCTCCGGTGACCCAGGGGTATGCAGACGATATCGAGGCAGACGGATATGCGCCCGATGCCGGCTCGGCCGCCAAGATGGCCAAAGCCGTATTAGGTTAATTTAGAAACAGAAGAGCGCCGCTTTTGGGAAAAGCATTCTCTATATGGAGGCATCTCTCACCCCTTTTGGGGTGATACAAAAACTGAGGGAGAACACATCATGTTGGAACTCAATATATCGTTGGTTGGTAAAACCGCTTTGATCACCGGGGGCGGCAAAGGAATCGGGAAAAGCATCTCAAAGACCTTTGCGAAACAAGGCGCCAATGTCGTTATTACTTCCCGCACCGAGGCTGATGTCCAAGAGACGGCACGGGAAATCGATTCAGCAGGCGGGAAGTGTCTTCCGGTTGAAGCGGATGTTTCCAATCAAGCGGATGTCAACCGCCTGGTGGAAGCATCGCGGAATGCATTCGGCAAAGTCGACATTCTTGTAAATAATGCCGGGATTTCAAAAGAATCGCCATTTATGGAGCTCTCTCTTTCGGACTGGGATGAAATGTTGAACATCAACTTGATGGGTGTCGTGTACTGCACCCGGGCCGTACTGCCGGAGATGCGCGCTCGGCGGGAAGGCGCGATCATCAACATTGCATCTGCCGCCGGTTTGAGAGGACTTCCGGGCAGTTCAGCCTACAGCGCCTCCAAAGCAGCGGTCATCGCATTGACCCAGTCATTGGGGGATGAAGTCGGCCCTGACAATATCCGGGTAAATGTCATCTGCCCGGGACCCATTAAAACGGAAATGCTTGATCAGTCCGCGGTAAAAGACTTTGTCATCCAGAATCCGAATGATTTACTGGAGCCGGATGCCGTGGCAGGAGCCGCTTTGTTTCTGGCTTCAAGTTTGTCCGGCGGGATGAACAGCCAGGTGCTGGTGGTTCGGACCAAAAGCAGGTGGTAAAGAAGCGATATAGAAGAGTATTTGAAAAAGCTTTAGAAGCCATCTCAAAATTTGGATTTTGGTTCAAGGCCAAGGCGGGGCCGAGTTTCAACCCGCAGGCATACTCATGTA
>CAYSUA010000473.1:0-5072 GCA_964433795.1 uncultured Desulfobacteraceae bacterium
GCTCACCTCCAAAGCCTATTCCTGTAAGTAACTTGGGCTTTGTGCATAACCGCAATTTATAATTCAAAACTAAGAATTTAAAATTATCTCGAACCGGGCAATATATTCGTAAACTGATACGACTCCACAGCGATACCCACCGACGCTTGGAAATCATCCTCGCCCCATTGTTCGATGGTGAGATATTTGCTGCCGGAGTCATCCTCGTAACTCCAGCTCAGCATTTCCTGCCCCGGCCCTTTGCAGTCCTTTAGATAGCGACCCCCGGCCGTTTCTGAAAGATAATAGGTAACTCCTTCATAAGCGATCTCGTTTGGCGGATCTCCGGAATCCAAAACCTTATCTTTAATCTCGGATCCCAACCGGTTAAAATGGACTGAGCGGTTGAGGCTCCAGTCGTCTTCGTCATCCGATTCTTTTTGAAGATAGACAACGTCGTCTGAACTTTTAAGCTGCCATTCATAGGATATGTCATCATCTCCCCATTCATAGGAATGGCACGCTTCAACCTCCCATGTTTTCAGGTCATAATCCACCAAGTCGCCGGGCTTCATTTTATCGAGGGTAAGATCGCCCAGAGGTTCCGAATCGGGTTCCTTTCCCTTTTTTAGAAAATCGAATATTCCCATGGCAGAGGGTTTCCTTTAGCTGATCCCCATTTTCTTTTTCAATTCAAGCAGGGCTTGGGGGGGTGGAAGGGCCTTTGCATCCGCGCCCTTCAATACGGCATTGATTTCATCGTCAACACTCTGATCCGCGGAAGCCATCTCACCATAAGCCATGGCCAGCGATTCATCTTCTTCCACCTTGGCCTTCATTTTTTCCAACATGGCAATGGTACTGGAGGAATCCACCTTGGCGATTTGTTGATTGATTTTCTTTGTAGCAGCAGCTGTTTTTGAACGGGCCGTCAGCGTAACGAGATCATTTTCATATGTGGAGATGGTTGATTTGATTTTGTTTACGCTGGCCTGAAGCTGGCCGGCCATCTGTTCATGACGATCCGCCTCCTGAGAAATACGCACGGCTTCCGCAGCCTGCTGCTCTTTTTGATTCAATGCTTCGCCTGCCAGCCGCTCAGCATCCGCCGGATCCAACTCGCCGCTCTGCATTTTCTGGAGCAGCATCATCGCCTTGCGCTCATAATCGGCTGCCAGTTTCTTTTTGCCTTCCGCATCCCGCCGCGTCCGGATGGCCATGCTCTTGACCTCGGCCAGACTCTGCATGGCGGCTTGCAGATCTTTCTTAAGGTCCCGAATTCCCTGCTCGGTCATCTTGATGGGATCTTCAAACTTTTCCATGGCAGCATGAGATTCTGCCTGGGCAACTTTAAACATGCGTCTAAATAACGACATTTTTAAACCTCCATTATCTTTGTAGACCAGATCATTTTTTTATTAGCGAAAGTGGGCATCAATCCAACACCTTTTCGGCATATTCCAAAAGCTCCGAGCTAAATTCTGCCAGCGCTAAACTCAGAGAATGGATGGACGCTTCCAACTCATTGCGATCTATATTTTCGAGTTGGAGCGTATCCCGGAACAGAATAGATTCTCCATCCTCATCCAGTACAAAGGCTCCGTGCACCAGAGACCGATTCATCTGAAGCAGCCGTTTGTATAAGTCTCCGGGATTTTGAGGCATTTTCATAATCAGTTGTTCCAAAACCAGGATCGGGTCCTCGCAATCGATCACAAGATTCTTAATGCCGTTATCCTCGTCATCTACCACAACAAGGGCTTCGGCCGAGTCTTCGCTAACAATGGGTAATTCCATATCAAAAAGGAACTGCTTGACCATCTCAAATTTATCCGACATTGAAACCTCCTTTTCTATTTAGAAATATTTCATTAAAAAGATTACCTAAGTTAAAACCGAGTTGGCTATATATCAAGTTTCCAAAGCGTACTTTACCGCCCAATCGGAATTTTTTACGAAACCGTCATGATAACTCCGGTCGAGACGTTGCTATCACCACCAGTTCATCCTCCCGGCTGAGTCGAAACTCTGCCTCCGGATTGGCGATGAGCCGATTGTCCTTTTTCTTCTCGACGCCCAGACATAGGATTCCAAACTCATTTTTCAATCGGCTCATAATATCGAAAAAGGTCTGTCCCACAAATGAATCAGGGATTCCAACCTTATACAACTGGCTGCCGTAGCGGTTGCTCACCAGCTCGGTCACCATCTGGGTAATCCCATGATCCAAGGCGGCCTGGACCAGCAGGTTCGTGCTCAGTTCACCGACCACGATGATTTCGTCCGCTTTTGCCAACTGGCAGTGCTCAATATTTTTCGACTCTACCAATTCAACGCAAACATAGAGATCCGGGTAAAGGCTTTTGATCGTCAGGGTGTTCAAAATGGTTTTCGCATCCCGAACGTTTAAATCGAGGCTGTCATTAGAAAGGACCATAACGGTATGAGCCTCTCCGAAATTTGCCTTCTCAAGGGTTTCGGATGTAATTTCTCCACGGATAAAATGGAGATCCGGATCATCTATCGGCTTTTCGTCAATGGGTGCGATAATGACAATCGGCAGACTTCGGCTCTTTTCATCAGCTCGCAGTTCCGCCACAATATCAAACCCTTTGAAATTCCATCCACAAATACCAAAATGATTTTTTGCAGTAGAGGTTCTCATACCTTTGTTTTCCATGAGTTTATTTTCGATAAAAACACTGGCTATGGTTGCTGTCAACACTCCCAAAAAACCGATTCCAAGAATCATCAGAAAAACGGCGACAATCCGCCCCCCCCAAGATACGGGTGAAATATCGCCGTATCCGACAGTGGTCGCCGTAACAATTGACCACCAGAATGAATCCGGAAAATTCTGCTTGGGCTCAATCAGCCAGAAAGCAACACTGGCCATAACAATTAGCATCACCACAACTATCGTTACCCGGTGCAGGTTTTCCCGCCGAATCTGAACCATAAATCGTTTGAATAGATGAAAAACTGAATGCATATTAAGCGTTAACTGAATATTATTGACAGGTTGTTGGCGATGTCTGTTACATACTATTTGTTATAAATCTGTTGTGGATGCTCGATTCTTGTGGATCAATGTTAAAATCGAGTATCGAGAATCGAGTAACGAGTTCCAAATTTCGCTCACTTACCTACCGGTGCCCACAGGTAATAAATACCCACCCGGTGATCCGACAGCGCATCCAAGAGACCAATATCCACGATAGGGAATCGATAGATGCCGGACTGGGTGGTTGTCGGGTTATACAGGTTGTCATCCGGATACTTGGATCGGCGGTAAACAACCACCTTTGCATCCTCCGGGAGGCCGGCCAATGTTTTGGCTTTTCTTATTCCGTCGGTCAAATATCCTATCTCATCAATAAGCCCGAGATCCAGAGCTTCTTTTGCAGTGAATACCCGTGCGGATGCCACCGTATCGATTACATTCGATTCCAGTTTCCGGTGTTGTACCACCAAATTTAAAAACCGCTTTCCTATGGTGTCTGTCAGTTGCTGGAGCAATTCTCGTTCTTCCGATGTGGTCTCCCGAAACGGTGATCCCATATCTTTATGTTTTCCGGATTTGCTGACTTCTACTTTAAGGCCGATTTTATCCATCAATACGTTGAGCTTGGGATAGATGAAAACCGCTCCGATCGAGCCTGTGATGGTGGTGGGATGGGCAACGATATGGTCTGCCGGAAGTGAGAGGTAGTAGCCGCCGGAGGCTGTCACGTCCATCATGACCACAATTATTTTGGCTTTTTTCCTATTCTTATAAGCGAGGAGTTCCTTGTATAGAATATCGCTTGCAGTAGCCGTTCCACCCGGAGAGTTCACCTTTAAAAGGATCGCCCGAATGTTCTTATCCTTTTCAGCCAGTTGAAGTTGGGACATAACCTCTTGAACCATACTCGGTCTGGGTCGCAGAAATTCTTTTTTCGGTGCGTCCGATATCATGCCCCGAATGGAAATAAGCAGGATTTTTTCCTTGGCTTTACCCTGCAGTGTAGATTCTTTTAACGGGTCTGTTTCATCTTGAAACAGCTTTAGTTTCGGCGCAGCACACCCGCTTAATAGAAGCAAAAGGACCACGGTCATTATGAGATATCGTTTGTACATGATTTATACCTTTATCATCCGGATTTCATGCGGTTTCTGCAAATGGACGCCACTTTCCACGATTCTAACGTTGATTAGGCCGAAACGCAAGCTGAGCGAAGCAAAATCCCGCTGATTCGGGCTGATTGGGGCAGTTTAATGCATGGACTCTTGTTCTTCGTATTCGCTTGCCTGGTTTTCGTCATAAGGCGCCCTGCGGGCCGGACAATCTTGTCTGGGACAGAGCTGACATGCCTCAAAGGGAATTTCTGTTGGAAAATAGATGCCGGAAATCGATTTGCGAGGTATCATGAGAAAGCTCTCGTTAAGCTTGACACCGATAGCGGATTCAACATCACCGATAATGGAAAAAAGCGGTTTTTGTTCGTGAATGGGCCATGCTTTAAGAGAACCCGGTCCCAAACGGGCCATTTTTTCAAGTTTATACTTGTTTTTCAGCTGTTTTTCGAAATTGCGGCGCGCTGTTATCACCGCCACATTTCCGATGATGTCAAGACAATACTGTTGTAGGTATTCAGATAGATTTTTTGCTTCTTCCTCAAGCTTCGGTCCGATGGTCAAGACGTATGGAAATACCCGTTCAGGTTCCGCCAGTTTGTTGCCCAGCACCTTACTTGTCAAGCGAACGCCGTCCAGCTGCACACCGTCCGGATATATTTCCTCGATATAGCACGTCTTATAAGCCACCCTTGCTTCAATCAGAGGCTCTGCCGATTCCACCAGTTGAAGCACCTGATCCCACTGCTTGCCCGGCTTCATGTGAAGTTTTTCTTGAAGCTCACTCAAATTCAATTCCACCGGGATTGGATTAATGATTTCCATTTACGGCTCCTCAATAATTGTTGCCCAGTTCGCCTGTTAGCCCATCTGCCAGTCATGGCAAGAATTGTTTCACATATCACAAACCTTTGCGCCCTTTGCGTCTTGTATGATTAAAAAATAATAAAATAAAAAAAGGGGGGTGCGGGGGGTGT
>CAYSUA010000474.1:0-5066 GCA_964433795.1 uncultured Desulfobacteraceae bacterium
ATACAATTTTTTTAACGCCTAATAATCAGGCCTTTTTCGGACAGAAACTAATTAAGCGAATACCACTTCTACTATAGTAAAATCATCCTCAAAATCTTCTGAGTTTCCCAAACTTTTGGCATAATGATATATGCGATCTAATCTTGATTGACTTTCAGTTTTGGGCTGATTCATAAAATCTATAAATTCTCTAAAACACCACATTGATCCGTCTGATTTTTCAACTTCGTACACCCCATCGGAGAAAATGTATAGAGTGCTCTGCTCTCCAATGACATGTTCCCGTTTCTGGTAGGTGCTTTCCGGCATACCGCCAATAACATGGTTGGGAGTCCGTAGAGGGGTAATCTGCGAATCATCTGCAGAGGCATCAGTGACCAAAAGTGCTGGCGGATGACCACCGCTGGCATAAGTCAGTTCACGTATGTTTCTGTTATATACACCATACCAGATGGTGAAATACATATCGTTATTCTCTTCGCCAGGGAAGGTAGCGTTCAGTGAGCCTAATACCTGTTCAGGATCCTTGAAATCTGTATTGGGCAATGATTGCGAACGCAATACATTCATGACCGAGACCGAAAGCAGTGCCGCACCAACTCCATGACCACTAACATCGATTAAGTATAATGCAAAATAATCTTCGTCCACCCAGTGGTATCCAAAGGCATCCCCACCCAAGGATGTCGAAGGGACAAATCGCCAGTCGGTGTGGATAGCACCTTTGGTAATAGGCTCTGGCAGTATGGTTCTAACGTAGTCAGCTGCTTCAGAAAGTTCTTCGTTGAGCCGTTCTAGAGCCAGGTTTCGTTCAATCAGAGCAGCATTTGCTCTTTGGTGTTCCTTCTCAAGTTTTTCTTCTGCATTCTGGGTTGCTTGGTAGTAGTAATAGGAAATGATAGCCAGGATTGTGCAAAATGAAAAAACATTGCCATAATTGAGCGCATTTAAAAAAATTGGCCTGAGTTCAACGTACGGTTGAGTTAAGCTTGCATAGTAATTCATGGCTGCATAACTGATAGTGTACACAATTGCAATTACCACCTTTCTGGCAGTACTCCATGGCATAAGGAAGACAGCCGTTGGCCCCGTTAACAGGTAGTACTGAAATCCGGAGTCCCATCCGATGACGGCTGTGCAAGCTGCTGCGTGGGCAATTATTTCGATGGTAGCGATCAAGTATGCTATCCAAAAAAATCCCCTTCTGTGGATCATAATGGCAATAAACCATAATATGACGCTGCCAATATTAAACATGGCTAAAATGGGAACGCCCATTAGAGCGAAAACAACCATAAACATACAGTGCGAACACAGACCTGCAGTCGGATACGCGTAATTACCTAAATAAAAGGCGCGATAGTGTTGCGGGGTGGATAATTCTGGGGGGAATTTATATTCCGGAAATCTTTTGTAATTTTCAAATAAGTTTTTCAATGAAAATTGCATTTTATCTCCTTATTTCTGAATTGTTATACCGGATGTCACTGTATCATGTATATAAAGCTATTTTATAGTTAAAATGCAAAATGCTATGAAGAGTCAATTTCCAGATTTCAAACTCTAATCAAAGGCTTTTTGATGGATTGCAAACTAACGACTTCGATACAATAGTGTTACGGGATTGACTTGGCGCATCATTTATTGATCCTGTCTCTTAGTTTGTTTGAGCACTTGAATGTGACTACTCTTCTTGGGGGTAATAATAGATCCTCGCCGGTTGCTGGGTTACGGCCTTGGCGTTGCCTCTTGTATTTAACCTGGAATTTACCGAAGCCTGATATCAGGACATCCTCTCCATATTCGAGGGATTATTTGATGATTTCCATTAAGATCTCCGTGACTTCGGAAAATTGTTTCAGGGAATAGCCATTTTCCATCCGGATCGCTTCAATAATATCAGCTTTTGTGAGTGTATTCGGCATGTTGTGTTCTCGCTTTAAGCGAATAGTTAATAATTAAGATTTATCCTGTTAAATTCCGAAGGATCTATTTAACCGGGATGCGACTCCGGTCTTTTACACGGGCTGGCTTTTCGCAGCATTTCCGCCAGTTGCGCAAGACTCGGATATCCACAAGGAATCGAAAGCCCGGCACCTACCCACAAAAGCGGCCCACGCGCCGGCTCGGCCAATCCCCGACCGATGATTTTAATCAACCGATTTACGTCTTCAGATCCTTTCATACCCATTGCCTCATTCCCTTAAAGAAAGGAATCAATTCGGCTCCTGTTCGTTCTGGCTGTCTATGTTTGATTTTGCAGTATCGCCACATTGATACTGTTTATGTTACATACAGCAGCATGTTATATTTATGAATCGAGATCTTAGATTTGAATTGGAAATAGTAACGTCCAAATCAGCCGAAGAAATCGCGACGGCCATGAAGTTATGCTTTTACATATTTATCGACTGACCCCTCTCGCCCCTGAAAAGTGCAACATCCAATCTCCGAAAGTGATGTAATCCGGCATATTCCAGCAGCCTCTCCAGTGGGTTCGTGTTAGGCAATATATTGGCAAACCACTGGTGCAATATGGCTTGAGACCAAGCGCTGCCGGTGATGATTCCGGCGTAATCCGGCACATCGGGTGAATGGGACCGATTCGGCATACCTGCAACCCTCACGCATCCCGCCACCCAAGCGGCCTGCCCGACAAATATTTCGGCAGATACCGGCAATCAGTAAACGGTTAGATTTGGGCATATGTACCCGAAACGCTTAAATTTCAGGCGGTTCCAATCGTCCTCGGACGTTGCCGTTCCGGCACATTCCGGCAATCAAGCGGTTGGTTTCTCGGTCCGCACATAGAAGGTGCTCTTTCCTTGCCCTTGTTTCGCCATATAGCCGAGCCGGACAAGTTTGGACAGATCGTCACGCAGCGCCCGCTCACTCCAGTCGCCCTCGGTTTTCTTGGTGTAGGAGGACAGATTAGTCTGCTCTCCGGGCTTCATCCGACGGAGTAGAGCGATCTGCCGGGCATTCAGTTCTTTGGGAATCTCGCCGGGAGTGGCCCGGGAGCGGAGCGTTAGGGAAACCCCGCCAGTCTGCTTCTTCCACATAGGTTCGGGCAAGCCCTGGCTCTTGAACTCCTCGACCATTTTTCGGGTTCCGCGCCCGAGGAGATCGACCAATCCACGAAGAAAGACCACCTGGGCGATGTCTGGATTTACGGGCAGTGAACGGTCGCCGGTCTTGAGTGATGCGATGCTTAGCCCGGGCGGCAGATCGCCGTAGCTCCAGATCTCGAAACGAGTCGGATAGACGCTAACCGACACTCGGCCGTGGATCGATTCGTAGTCTCGGTGGATCAAGGCGTTGCGGAATCCTTCCCGGAGGGACCAATAGGGATACTGTGGACGGTCCTCACGATGGTTCTTGGTAGCGGTGAAATCGGAAAACACGGAAACATGTCGTCCTAAGAAGGCGTCGTAGGTCTTGAGGTGGTCGAAAAGATGCCCCCGCGAGGCGTGGTCTTCCCGCAACTCGAATGCGGCTTTGTCGGAGGCGTATGCCGTGAGACGAACTTGAGCTTGCGGGAAAATGTGACCCGCCTCCCTTGCGAACAAGACCGTTGCCGCGTTGGTGAGCCTACCGTGGTCCACTAGATTCAGGTCTTCCAGGACCATCGTGAGGTCGTCAGGATCACGAAACCGCCAACCGCGCTTGTCCGCCGCGACTCGTACCGTCTCAAAGACCTCATCATCATCCAAGTCCTTCATTCCCACCTCCAGCACAGGCTGCCGCTCCCAACGCGCACCCTGGAGGTAGCGCCTCTGGATCAGTTCCCTGGTTTGGCCTCCCGTGGCCTTGCGAGTCCGTGAGCCGATTCGGATGAAAATGGAATCCAGGAACAGGTAGGGCAGATCTGCACCCGCCGGAACGTCGATCAGGACGACGGGGCCATCATCGGTGGGTTCCTCGGTCACATCCCAGATCGCATTTGGCGTGATCAGCGACACCGCCGAGTCTCCACCCGCGAGGGGGTAAAGCATTGCTTCGATTCGATTGGCATTGATGCCCCCCTCGACGGTGCCATCATCACGTACTCCGACAAGAATCTGTCCGCCACCGGAGTTGAGGAAGGCGCAAATCGCCGCGCCCAAGGCCTCCATACCTACGTTGCTCGACTTGAACTCCAGGCGCTTGGACTCGCCGGTTGAGAGCATAGTCTTGATGTTGCTTGGCGTTTCCATGGTCAGTCTTCCAGATGGTTCAAGTAGGCCGCTACCCGCTTCTGATCGCGGAACTGGGCGCTGATGAAGTCCAGTGCCTCGAAATCATAGTGATATTCGTGGACCCAGTGGTTAGTCCGTTGTGACCAAGGTTTCTTGCTGTGCGAATCGGCGGATAGCTCATACATCTCGATCACCCGGGGGTCGTCGAACTCGCCCTTAAGCTCTTTGAACTCGACAGTGTTTCGAACTCCCTTCTTGTCGTAAAACACGTGCCTAACCAAGCTCCTCATTTTGACCACGCTGCTGTGGGCCAGCATCCAACGGGGACGGTCGAGTTTGATTGCCTCCTCTAATTCCATGTGGGTGATCGAATTATTCTTCTTCGAGTCCCGACCTGAACCGTAGATTGGGCGGATGAATCCAAGGAACACATCGCATTCCTCTACGGCCTCCAGGCAGTTCGTCAGGTTCGCTTTTTTGGGATTCACCGGGAGTGTACCGATCGGTGAGCAAATCACGTCGTAGCCAAACCCGAGAAGCGTGGCATAGGTCTGGCGCAACAGGCTCTGCGCCCCATATACGCTGGATGAAATCATTATTTTGATTGGTTCCTTGGCCATGGGTATTTCTTCCAGGTCATTTTTGCCATCTGTCGAAGTCCGGTACCAGACTCTCCGCCGTCATCGTTATCTTCTTCCTCCTCCTATTCTTCGTGGCTGCTGGTGTCGTCAGTGGTCGCGGAGTTGATGTTAAGGATGCTGGCATCTTCATTACTCCGAGCGCACGAATCCCTCCCAATGTACATTAATCCAGCGTGGGCTGACAAGGCAATTATACCGCGATCGCCTGTAGCTTCGAAAGATGGGTAATATTGCTTCATTAACTCTT
>CAYSUA010000475.1:0-5064 GCA_964433795.1 uncultured Desulfobacteraceae bacterium
ACCTCATCGGGGTTGAAATTCAAAAATGTTCCGCCGGATGCGAAATGCTGGGTGAATACCTTGCCCACCGCATAGGTGGTTGCACCGGCTAAGATCGGCATGGCCAATGCCCCGGTGGTCTGTCCGATGATGGGAACGGCTTTCATCAGACTGGTAAACGCACCGGCAAATGTAACCGGAATGCCGCCGCCGATCAAGGACGCCAGTATGTTCTTCACCTTATCCTTGGAAAACGGGATATCGTAGTCTTTGGCCAGCTTTCTTAACATATTGAGCTGAATTCCAGTTAATGCCACAAGATCGACCACCGGAATGGGAATCAGCCCAACCCCCATGGATCCGATAACATGATTCCGAATCGTACCTTCGGAGCTGTCGCCCGAGTCTTCCGCCACATTTTCTTTAGCTTCATCTGCCATGATCATCCTCCTTTGTGGTTAATTTAATGCAATCGGTAACTTCTCACCAATAAATGTACACCTGCTGTTTATTTCGAAAACGGTTTGATGAAACACAGGATCTGAAATCGGTCCATTTAACCTAGAAGATCCTGATATCTCCGATTAAGAAGCACTGCCGTATCCTGCATCAGTTTTTCTGCAATTTCATCAACGTGCCGATTTCTCCAATCTTCATGCGAAGTTCCCTTCACCCACTGGTTAAAGGCTCCCAAAGCAGGGCCGCAGTGTATCTGAAAATCGACTTTATGATCCACCGCCCCCTGCAAAGCCAATTGCATGGTGTGAAATAAATACCATCGGAAAACCAAAGCCATCTTGTGCTTGGGATTTCGCTCCGCCCGTTCGATCTCTTCGGGCAAATGAGAAGAAAAAAACTGCTTTGTATCCTCGTAGATGTCGTCAAAGGAACGCTTAAAGTATCGATCCTGAATCTGACGTTTGGTTTTATCGTCTATATCATCCCAAGCATTGTAGTGACGATAAAGATCATAAAGCTTATTGGCCCGTGCCGGAAAAAATACGCCTTTCCGCACCACCTGCACCTTGGCACCGAATTCGAACATATCGCCGGCCGGTGCATAATCGGTGTCCTGTACATTGATTTGTTGCAGCATATCCTTAACCGCATCACTGGTCCCGGCCTCCACGGTGCACTGGTTGACCGAACCTGTGAGGATGAAATCAGCGCCCAGAACAAAAGCGGATGCCGCAGCTTCCGGGGTCCCGATTCCGCCGGCCGCCCCCACCTGTACCTTGTAAGAATAGTCGTATTTATTCGCGATCTCATCCCTCAGCCGAATCATGGTCGGAAGCAGCACGGACATATTTCCCTGGTCCGTGTGCCCACCGGAATCTGCTTCGACACACAAATCATCAGCCATCGGGATTTCTTTTGAAAGCCGGACTTGCTCCTCTGATATCGATCCGCTCTCCAGGAGTTTTTGAACCACGGCATCCGGCGCAGGGCTTAAAAAAGATTCGGCCACTTCGGGTCGGGACACTTTCGCCATAATTCTGTGCCCGACATGAACCGTTCCATCTCTGTCTCGGCTAAGGCCGTTTAATCGATATCGGACCAAAGAAGGCGTGATTTGCATGTATGCGGCAGCCTCGACATTCTTAATGCCGTGTTTCAAATAGAGATCGACAATACGGTCTTCATTCTTGGGATTACTGATATCGCTCAACAGGTTCATTCCATAGGCTTGGCCGTTTTTCAACTCCGCCTGAATAAACTGTATGTCGTTTTCGATTTGGGAAATATCCATGCCTCCGGTGCCCAAATAGCCCATCAAACCGGCTTTGCCCATACGAACAACCAGCTCTTTTGATGCGATACCTCTCACCATGGCACCTGTCACATATGCGTACTTCAACCCGAAGGTTTTCCTGAACGCCTCACTGCCGAGGGATTCAGGAGTGATCCCTTTGGATTTTCCGTCATTTTCAGCATGAGCGGCCGCCTCCACGGAATGAGTCGACTCGGCCGCTTCATCGATGATGAGGGGGTCGGCTTCTTTCTTGATCTTGGCAATCAAGTTGGTCAGCACGTTGCCCGGGCCGATCTCCTCAAATTCCATATCTCCCTGTCCCATGAGATACCGGATGCTCTCTGTCCATTTAACGGAATGGGTAATTTGATCGGCCAAGTTGGCGGCGATGTCCGTTGATTCATACGGTCTTGCGTGGACATTGGAGATAGCCGGGATATGGAGTTCCGAGAAATCGAAATCCTTTAAAAATGCTTCAAATTCTTCTCTAGACGATTGCATCAACCGGGAATGAAACGCGCCGCTGACATTCAATTGAATCGCCGTAATACCGGCCGCTTTAAACACGTCTACGGATTGTTTGACCTGATCGGCAACACCGGATACGACGATCTGAGACGGTGCATTGTAATTCGCAATATCGATGCCCGTGAATCCATTTTCTCGCAAAATCTCGACGATATCCGCTTCAGAACAATTCACGATCGCGGCCATGGATCCGCCGGTGGCCCGGCTCATCAGCTCGCCTCTTTTCTTCACCAGCTTAAGACCGGTTTCAAAGTCGATACCGCCTGCCGCCAACAACGCATTATATTCCCCGAGGCTGTGTCCGGCCACAAAATCCGGTTTTTTTTCGGTTTCTTGTATTTTCCGATAATAGGACAATGCGTTGACCACAAATAATGCGGGTTGGGTATACTCGGTTTGCACCAGTCGATTTTGGGCATCTTCCAGACAGAGGTCTTTTATGGAATAGCCGAGTATCTCGTCTGCTTTTGCCGTTAATTCAGGAAACTCGTCAAAGAGGGGGCCACCCATTCCTTTCTGTTGAGAGCCCTGCCCCGGGAATACCCATGCGATCATTTTCTTATCCTTTCCGGTATGAGACGCTTTTTGTTTCCGCTTCTGAGATCTCCCGGGTCCTTCTGCTTCAGACAAATGATTCAAGACCTTTTTTAAATGCTTCATACCCTGCCCGAATGGTGAAAGGATAGGGTAGATTTCTGAATCAGACCCATTGGTAAGATTATATTTCACGAAATTCGCAAGGGTGCCGGAAGGCCCCAAATCGATATAGATATACGACTGTTCTTTTTCCAACCATTCAATGGCGCCCTGAAATTCCACGGGTTTTCTCACCACATCCCACCAGTAATTTTTCGGAATCGTATCCATCACACGGGATTTAACACAGGATATGAAAGGGATATCGGGAGCATGATGATTCAATGGTTCGAGCAGGTTCAGGAGATCGGATTGAACCGGCTCCATCAATGCAGAATGAAACCCGTGAGATACCGGCAACGGTTGATAGGTAATCCCCTCTTCCTTTAAAAACCCTTCAATGTTCTTTAATGAAGTCGTTCCTCCGGATACCACAAAATGGGATGAATAATTGCGCGCAGCCAGTTCACTGTTTTCAAATAACACGGTCTGCTCATTATAGAGACCATGGTCCTGAACAATGGCGGTCATGCCTCCTTTTATGCATTGAGCCTTAATCAGCTCCGCCTGTTCGATCAACGCCGGAATGAGTTCCTCATAACCGAATACATTGGTTATGGATGCAGCAGTAAATTCCCCCAAACTGGCTCCCAGAACATAATCCGGCTCTATTCCGGCCTCCAACAGGATCCGGGCCAGGGCATATTCCACCATAAATATAGCCGGGTGGGTATATATGGGATGATCGAATTCAACGGATATGGGCTTATCCTCGCCGTATAGCTCATCCATCATGGATATCCCCAACCGTTGCCGGGCGATCTCATCCAGTATCCCCATCCATCGGCCGAATCCGGGATGGTTTTCGAAAAGCTCTCTTCCCATTTGGTGGTACTGTGAGCCCTGTCCGGAAAACATGAATACGATCGGTTTAACCATTTTCAGCTTTGCAGTTTTGGGTGTATAAAATGATACGTTAATAAAAAGTAAGGAATGAATTACATCAAAATCGTTAGTTAATTATTAAACGATTAATAACCGGTCAGTTAATTGTTTTTTAAAACGGATTTTTTTTATAAGAACCTACGGCCAGTAGTGTAGTGATAAGTTCGGGGATCACCGCACCGGTGTATCCTAGAGACCTAAGATTTGGGATTCTCCACAGGTTTTCTTTTATCCGACCCTAGAACGAGTAGCAAGCCGATGATGGGTGTCAGCAACAGCGATCCGAAAAAATAACCCCAAAAACCGAACTTTCTATTCTTTCCCAATAAACCGACAAGGAAACTCCCTACACAGTAGATAAGTAATAGCATTACAGTCCCCCGCCTTTTTCCGGCGCATAATACATCTAATACATAAGCGTTATTAAAAAAGCAAGCGAAAGAATCATAAATGGATAAACCACTTTTCCTACTAGCATATGGCGCTTACCGTTTCGAAATTCCCCCTCTTGATAATTTTTCGATACAATTATGGATGAAATGATGGATAAGACCGCAAACAAATAAACCGCCAGAAGAACATGTTCGATGGATGTCGAATATCCCATGGGAATATCGGATAGGAGCTTAATATGGAAACCGGCATTCACAATCATGACAGCTGCAATCAACAATACCTTAATAGCAAGGCGATCCATCGGCATATAATATGTTAAATAAAGTGCGACCAGCATGATGATGGACGGGATAAATATCTTAATCACATCGCTCCATCCCTCTTTTTCCATTCGTATTTCCACGTTAAACTGGGTGATGATGGTCCCGCTTTGCTCTATAAATACACCCGGCTCCTCCATCCCTTCATCCTCTAAAAGTCGCTCCCGATAATATTGGATATCTTTGATATCCCATTTCGCCGCATCACCACCGGGATCATCCATCGGGCTGTATGCAGGAACCGGTAATCCGGAGATGCGGAACAGGTCTGCGATATGGATCATCCGAAGATCGGTATTGGATGTGTATCGCATTCTTATGGGAACCATATAAGAAAAGAAGGGATAGGTATTCAAATCGAACCCGGTCAAGAAGTCCGCCTTTACCCGATAAATTCGGGTTATGGTCTGTTCGTCAATTCTTTCCGCAACAGGTTTACCCAATTGAACCGGAGTGATTGCATTTGAAAAATCGATTTCCTCGACATCGAAGTTCAGGTCGCCTGAA
>CAYSUA010000476.1:0-5058 GCA_964433795.1 uncultured Desulfobacteraceae bacterium
CTCCCTTATGCGCGAGTTTCACACGTCCGCGAATTGGATTATCTTCAAAGCCGACTTTGCTTAACTTGCGCTTTCTATACAACCAAATTGTTTGAAAGGAGTAGATGATGGCAAAAAAGAATCGATACGGTTTCGGAATTGTCGGCTGCGGCATGGTCTCCCATTTTCACGCCCAGGCAATCGACGCCATGAAAGGCGGATATCTCGCCTGCGTGTTTTCAAGAAACATGGCCAATGCCGAAAAGGTTGCCAAAGCATTTAACTGTGAGGCTTATAATGACTATAATGAATTCCTGAGGCACCCGGACCTTGATATCGTAACCATCGCAACACCCAGCGGTGCTCACCTGGAACCGGCGGCGCAAGCGGCAAAAGCCGGCAAACATATCATCTGTGAAAAACCCATGGAGATTACCCTGGAGCGCGTGGATCGAATGATCCGGGAATGTAAGAAAAATAAAGTGATGCTGGCCGGGATTTTTCCGCGCAGATTCAATGAGGCGTCGCAAGTATTCAAGAAGGCGGTGGAAGCGGACCGGTTGGGTAAAATCACCATGGCGGATGCTTATATCAAGTGGTATCGCACCCAACAGTACTATGACAACGGAAAATGGCGGGGTACCTGGAAACTCGACGGCGGCGGCGCTTTGATGAATCAGTCCATCCACACCATCGATCTCCTCTATTACCTTGCAGGCGATGTGGTCTCGGTTTCCGCATTTGCAGACCGCACCCTTCACAAGCGGATTGAAGTTGAAGATATTGCTGTGGCCATACTCCGATTTAAAAACGGGGCTGTTGGTGTCATTGAAGGCTCCTCGGCATGTTATTCGCCCACCGGGCATGCCGCGGAAGTGCATCTTTGCGGTTCGGCGGGTTCCATTTTCATGAAAGACAACGGCTTCACCGCTTGGGATTTTAAAAAAAAAAAAGCCGGTGATAAGAAAGTTCGAGAATCCCTATGGGCACTGCCGGACGGGGAGGGCGCCGGTGCTGCCGATCCTTCTGCAATCGATTACATACCCTTTCTAAAAAACTTCGAAGATGCGGTTCAAGCGTTAAAGAGAGGGGTCTCACCTTTGGTAACCGGCAAGGAAGCGCGAAAATCGATTGAGATCGTTCTCGCCATTTATCGGTCCGCCCTTTCAGGCGGTAAGCCGGTTCAACTTCCTTTAAAGCGGACGCCGAACAGGAAAAGCTTTCGTTGAAACAGTTTGAGCACAGGGCAATTCCATTCTCATCCGAAATTTCCACTTTGCTCCGCCCGGGTTAGGTTTTAATGCTGAACTTCTGCTCATGCTCCAGCAAAGCGGATTTAATAGGAAGTCCGCTTCCGTATCCGGTGAGGCTGCCGTCACTACCGATCACCCGGTGACACGGTACGACGAGGGGAATCGGGTTTCTGCCGTTTGCTCCGCCCACCGCACGGACAGCCTTCGGGTTTCCGATCCACCTTGCCAGCTCGCCATATGAAATGGTTTGCCCATAGGGGATCTTCTGAAGCGCATTCCACACTTTCAATTGAAACGGTGTGCCCTCAAGATCAAGGGGAACGCTAAAATCTTTTAATGTTCCCTTAAAATAGGCCCGAAGCTGATCGATTGCCTCTGTTTTCAGTTGTTTCACATAGTGCCAGTGCTCCAACGGCGGTTCCGGTTTCGTACTTCCGGCAAATCGTATGGATTTAAGGCCTTTGTCACTTTGAGCAACAAGAATTTCTCCTATGGGACTTTCTATGGATGTGTAACGGATATCTTCTTTCATGGCGTTACCTTTCTTGAATAATGGGTCCACAAATACATGGCCGCGTATGCTCGCCAGGGTCGCCACGGCTCGGCCATTTCCAATAACTCTGATTCCGTCGGTACCTTTCCTTCCGCGTTGGCGGCAGCTCGACGCAATACCAGGTCGCTTGATAAAAATGCGTCCGGTTCCCGTAAAACCCGCATGGCTATGTATTGAGCCGTCCATGGGCCGATACCCGGCAAAGCGGTAAGCGCTTCCATGGTTCTTTCCGGATCGGACCCGGTGGTTAGATTCAGCGTGCCGCTCCGCACAGCTTTGGCCAATTCCCGAATGGCCCGCGCCCTCTGTTTCGGCATACCGATGCTGCCTATGTCCTTCCGACTGAGTTGCTCCGGGGTGGGAAACAAGAAACAGAGTTTAGGATCGTCGGATGTTTCAATGGGCGAACCGAATGCTCGAACCAATCTTCCCGATAACGTGGTTGCCCCTTTTACGCTGACTTGCTGTCCTAAAATCGCACGAACGCCGATCTCAAAACCATCCCAGGCACCGGGCACGCGAATACCCGGCGTTTCTTTTATGGAATCAGCTAGAAGCGGATCGTTTTTTAGATATTCATTTATGGCATATGGATCAGCATCAAGATCAAAAATTCGCCGAACGCCGGCAACAAACCGAACCAACCCACTGGATAAATTCTGGGGTATCTTCAATATTAAATATTGCTTATTCGGTTCGGGTTGCACCTCTATGATTCCTGAAACCCCATCATCACAAGTAGTTCTTCGATATCGGGTTTCATCAACATCCTCCACCCCGGGAATGGCTCTGGCTTTTAAAAAGCGAATCAAAGAAGCCCATTCAAACGGTGGACGATAGCTGATTTTCACCTGCACGCTCGCGGTTTTTCCCTTGATCTTGGTGAGATCGGTTCCGTTTCGAAATGAAGAAGGGGATTTTCCGAACGTATCCTTGAAAGCTGAATTAAACCGTCGAATACTTGAAAACCCGGATGTGAAAACAATATCGGTGATGGAAAGATTTGTCTCATCGAGTAGCTGCTTTGCGAAATGTAATCTTCGTGTTTGCGCAACAGCCAGGGGTGCGACTCCTAAATACTGTTGAAACAGGCGTCGAAGCTGCCGATCCCCGATGCCCAGCCTTAATGCTAGTGCAGTCACATCGTCTCCATCCAGGCAGCCTTCGGATATCAGCCGCAATGCTCGTGTTACGGTTGCAGAGGTTCCTTCCCATGCAGGGGATCCCGGCGCTGTTTCAGGCCTGCAACGAAGACACGGCCGGAATCCGTCTTCTTCAGCCGCTGCTGCGCAAGGATAAAACCGGATATGTCGTCTAAGGGGTTTTCGTGCAGGACAAACCGGTCTGCAATATACGCCGGTGGTGGTTACGGCCGCAAAAAAACGCCCGTCAAACCGGGCGTCTCGACTCTTTAATGCTGTGTAGCAATGGTTGGGTTCGAGTTTCATGGTCGCAACTTAACAAAGCTTAAAATTAAACGCTGGCCAATTTCGGACATCCATTAATTTCAATTCAGATTAATGTTTATCCGATTATTTATCAACCGGTCATTTCTTTAGATGAATCCTTTTCCTTCTCCTTTATCACATCTGAAATGGTTTTAATGGATCGGTCGATTGCATTTTCGTCAGCCATGGTAAAATTTAATCGCATGGTTTCTTTGCCGGCATCTTTTTTAGTGTAAAAATATTTTCCGGGCACAAACGCAACTTTTCTTTTAACCGTCTTCCAAAAAATCTGTTCCATATCCATGCCCCTGGGGCCTTCAGCCCAAAGAAACATCCCTCCCTGCGGCCGGGACCATCTGAAGTCATCCGGAAAATACTTTTTCAAAGCGTTAAGCATGGCCTGCTGCCTGGGTCTGTATATCTCGATAATTCTCGGAAGATGCGCTTTCAGATAACGATTGGATAAGTATTCGGCGGCAAGCGCCTGATTGAATGTGCTGGTGTGAAGATCAGTCCCCTGTTTAACAAGGACAAACCATTTTTGAATCCATTTTGGGGACACGAAAAAACCGATCCGCAGTCCGGGTGCAAACACCTTGGACAGCGTGCTGATATAGATGGTTTGTTCCGGTGCAAGGGTTTTAATAGGAGGAAGATCATCTCCCTCATAACGCAAAAGACTGTATGGATCATCCTCCACCAGCAATGTCTGGTGCTTTTGAATAATATCCGCAATTTTCCTTCTTCGACTCAGCGGTATGGTTTTACCGGTGGGATTCTGAAAAGTGGGAACCAGATAGATAAACTTAATGCGTTGGGTTCTCAGCACCTGCTCCAGAGATTCTGGAATCAGGCCATCACCATCGGTTTCAAGGCTAATGTATTCGGGCTCATATGGGGTGAATGCTTGAATGGCTCCTATATATGTGGGTGCTTCCACAGCAACCTTGTCTCCGGGATTTATCAGCACTTTTCCGATGGCATCCAAAACACCCTGAGATCCACTTGCAATCAATACATCTTCCGGCTTTGCGCTTATTCCTCTCATAACCGATAAATATTCTGATAAAACCTCTCGCAATGGCGGAAATCCTTCTGTCGGATCATATTGGAAGGCCCGTGAGGAATACTTTTTCATTACGGCTTCCGACAGGTCGGTTATGATATGCATTGGGAAGCTTTCAGGTGCCGGAATGCCACCGGCAAGGGAAACCATCCCGGGTTGAGAGACCATCTTCAGGATTTCTCTGATGATATTCGATCCCAAATTGAGTGTGCGATTAGATATTAACTGATGAGTTTCCATGTCCATATATTCCTCCATAAAAATATATTATTCAGACCGGTCGGTATATATTTGCTAAATACTAAACACAAAACACCAAATACTCGATGAATTCGACTTTTTACGAATTTATCAATCTTATATTCTCAATTGATGAATGTAAAACTGGAGTTGAGTGATGGTTTGTTCTAATATCGATTCATCTCGGCTGGACATATAGAGCGCCGCAGCTCCGTTCAGGGAGATCAGGATGAAGTTTGCAATATCTTTGAAATTCAGCTCTTCCTTGAGCATACCCTTTTCTTGGGCCTCTTCGAGCCATGTTCGGATCAGCCTGGATAATCTCACAAACCCGCGGAGGATCTGTCTGCTCATAGCGGCTGATTGTCCGGACAGTTCAACCAGCATATTCAGAAAGAAGCATCCGCCGTCAAAAACACCGCCGCCCAGATAATCCCGCATATCGTTTTCAATGAATTTATCCACCCGTTCCAAGGGGTCCGAATTGTCCCGGATGCCCTTGAACACAATATTTTTCCA
>CAYSUA010000477.1:0-5034 GCA_964433795.1 uncultured Desulfobacteraceae bacterium
GAGCAGGAAGTCGGAGGTTCAAATCCTCTCGCCCCGACCAGTCTTCGTTCGAAACGTAGTTGAGAAAGGAGACTGCCGCGACGAAGCTGAAAGCGAAGTCGGGCAAAAAATATCATCTTCATAATCATCGTTTCGAACTACGACTCGGCAAGCCACCCTCCGTTCAGAGCGCGACGGAAAGCGAAGGCTGCCGCGCCGAAGCCACTGGCGAAGGCGGGCAAAACCGGCTGCAACGTATCGAAGCTACGGCTCGGCACGCCGTGAGATTCTATTACACATATATACTTGAATCGAGAAAGAGTAAGATCCGATACTATGTCGGGTTTACTGAAGATCTTGAGTCTCGCCTGGAGTCCCATAATTCGGGGAAAAATCCCCACACTGCTATATACAAGCCATGGAGAATCAAAACAGCCGTTGCTTTCACGGATCGCCAAAAAGCCCTTGATTTCGAGGCATACCTAAAGAGCCCTTCTGGTAGAGCGTTTGCAAAGAAACGGCTCTGATATTATCTTTTTAGTCTCACCGATTCCTTTAGAAAACATCTATGAAGATGTCGTCCCGTTCTGAAAGCGGGATCGCCCCGACCAGCCTCCTTCCTTGGTGGATATCAATTTCTGAGACTTTTCATAAAACCAAAGGTCAAACGGTGCCCCCTTTATAATATAAGAGCCAAATTGAGCCCCGGGATTTTGTTTAGATCCATTTTACCTTTACCGTCTTCTCGAACCGCTTGAATTCGGGGTCGCCGGTGATCACCGTTGCCTTTTTCCTGATTCCGAGCGCTGCTGCAAAACAATCCGCGTAAGCCACGGCATGCACGCTTTTAAGCGCGGCTGCTTCCATGGTGATTTCCATATCCGCGTTTACTATGGTGACCGGCAGCAGCCTCATCATGAAAACGGCCTCATCCGCTTTTTCCCGGCCTCGCTCCCGATACGTGTTGTAGTAAATTTCTCCGATGTTTATCACCGACATATAAAGCGTGGTCTTTCCGGCATGTGTTGCTTTCAACACCTCTCTGACCTGTTTTCCGCCGGCTTCATCCTCAAAATGTGCGATCATTGCATAGCTGTCGAGAACGTAGGCGCTATCCACGTTTCGCCTCCTCGCTCCGTTCCCTGAGGAGGGCTTTAACCAGAGACGTTTTCCCTTTAAGCATACCTTTCGACGCTTCGATCGGGTCGTCTGGAATCGGCTTGACCAGGATCACGTTTCCTTCTCCTTCCGATATGGCCACCTTGGTACCCTTTTTAATATGGTATTTTTTTCTCAGGGCGGCGGGGATGATAACATGACCCTTTGCGGTAGTCTTTGCTATGATCATGGTATACCTCCAATATTTTTGTTATAACATTTTAATATTTGGCATACCGTTTGTCAATTGATAAGAATTCTCTTCTGGCCAGAATCGTGCGATATTGCTGAAGATTCTTTTCTGTCATTTATCCTTCCGTATATAAAAGGACCGTACAAAGATTCGAGGCGGCATTATAAGCGGTACCGAATCGCCGGTCTGCCGAAACTCCGGAACGTGCATCCGTCAAATCCCGTCAAAATTGAGACATCATCCCTGTCAAATAGTGGGCGGTCGGTGCCTGCCTTTATCCCCGGTTGTTTCGAAGCATGTCATATAAATTATGTTATAATAACAATAGGATACAGACTCCACCTATAATTAAACTTCAGCTAAAGAGTATGGCACAAACCTTGCTTTATGCTAATTTGCAATAGAGATTTGAATTTTTATTGAAAAAAAACAAAAGGAGAAAAAGCATGGCTGACGCAAAAGATTATGAAAACGCTCAAGAAGAGTTAAGCACCATGGGAGGGCTTACTCCTACGGCAAAAGCTTCGGCATCGGCGTCAAGCGGGGCTCAGGCCGGAAAGCAGACTAGAAGAGCAGTGGCGACCATAAAGAAGCCTGTCGTAAACACGGAAAAAGGAGCCGGCGAAGAAGTAGAAAGACCGACCGGTCCGGTGGGCCTCGACGTCGGGACCAGTCACATCGTAGCGGCTCAAAACAAACGCAACTACGTGTACTCGATTCAAGACCTCAACGCTTTCTTTACGGTTCCCAATGCGAAGTTTGCCAAGGATATCCTCAGTCAGAAAAAGATCAAGTTTTATGAAAATGCGCACGAGTACTATATTATCGGTTCCTCGGCCCAGAGTTTTGCGAATATGTTCAACGTGAATACCCGGAGACCCATGAAAGACGGATTTTTGAGTCCGAAGGAAGATGTGGGCCTGAGTGTCATCACGGCAATCGTCGACTCTCTCGTTCACAAGCCGAAAAATCCCGGTGAAATCCTATGTTTTTCGATCCCCGGCGAACCCTTTGACGGATCCGGGTCCATCGTCTATCACGAGTCGGTCATCAAGGGATTTCTCGAGGATTTAGGCTATACCCCCATACCCATTAACGAGGGGATGGCTACCGTCTTGTCCGAACTTTCCGAAGAAGACTATACGGGCATCGGGATCAGCATGGGCGGCGGAATGTGCAACGTCTGCCTTTCCTACCTCTCTTTTCCGGTCGTCACTTTCAGTATCCAAACGGCCGGAGACTACATCGACATAATGGTGGGGAGAACCGTGGGAGAACCGGCGGCGAGGATAAAAACGATAAAAGAAGAGGAACTGGACCTCTCAAAAGCTCCCGAAGACCGGATATCAAAAGCGCTGCATATTTTCTATGATGAAATCATATTGAAACTTCTCGAAAACCTGAGGCGCGTCATTATATCGACGGACAAGATTCCCAAGATTTCTACTCCGGTCCCGGTCGTGTTGAGCGGGGGCACGGCCCTGCCGACAGGGTGCATCGACAAGTTTGAAATGATGCTTAAAACCATCGACATGCCCGTGGAAATTTCCGAGGTTCGCCTGGCTGAAGATCCCCTGAATACGACTGCCAAAGGGGCTTTGATCATGGCGATGACAGAAGCGGGGTAGACGAGTGTCCTCAAGGGTTCTGGTTTTTTCAGCCGATGAGCTCAGGGGCAAGATCATACGAAAAGTGCTGAACCGGAACGGTTTTGAATGTCTGATCTTCAACCGGATTTTGGAAACCGTTGACGATATTGTCCAGCATTCTCCTGAGGTTGCGATTGTCGATACGGAAAGGTGCTTTTCGGAAGAGATAAACCACCTGAGAAATATCTGTCAAAAGTTGAAACATGTCGCTTTGATCGTACTAGGGAAGGAGAGCGTCATCGATCATTTCAAAGGACCTCGCATGCGCAAGGTCCTTTGCCTTTCCGATCCGCTCGACCCTGAGCTTATTACCTTGAATATCAAAGAGATCGTCTCTAGAAAAAAGAAAAAGTGGAAACTCACCGATAGCGATAGGCTTGAAAAAACCTTGAAGCATTTATTGCACCTGGATTGATCAGATGCGGGACGGGTTGCTTATCCGTGGATAATGGGAAAATTATAACGGCCATCCTCGGGCCGAAAGGGGGGGTCGGAAAAAGTACGATTTCGGCAAACCTTGCCATAGCACTGTCCCGTATGGGCAAAAGGGTTGTCGCCGTGGATCTCGACCTGGGCGCCTCAAACCTGCATGCGATTTTCGGCTTGAGGGGGTCACCGAAAAGCCTCAGCGATTTTATCCAGAATAGAGTGAAAAATCTGGCCGATATTATTTCGACGACACCCATCGACGATTTAGGCATCATCTGCGGCGGGGACGATCCGGGGATCGCCAATATGCCGTATCAAAAAAAGCTGAAACTCCTCCGTCATCTCTCCTCTTTAAACTACGACAGGGTACTTTTGGATCTTGCCCCCGGGGCCTCTTTCAATGTGTTGGATTTTTCCATCATCGCTCACCAGGCCCTGCTGGTGACAACCTGTGAAGTGCCGTCTCTTTTGAATGTGTACAGTTTCATCAAGTCGGCGCTGTTCAGGCGCCTTACATTCTTCTTTAAGCACAACAAGTGTTCCGAACTTTTAGAGCTATTAAATCAGGCAAAGGAACCGGACGAGCATCCCCACCTCAAGACCATGGAAGGCTTTTTTAGTGAGGCGCAGAAAGTGGATTCCGCTGCTGCAGATTCGGCAAAAAAAATACTGGCCCGCTTAAACCCCCTGGTGGTCGTCAACAGGGTCCGAAGGGATAAAGATGGAAGGGCCGGGGAAGTCATCAAAAATCTTTTGAAAGAATATCTGAGCATTGAGACCGCCGTGATCATGACGATACGTGACGACGATGCTGTCGGCGAGGCCATTGCAAAGCTGAGCCCCGTCATGCTTGATGCCCCTGATTCGCCGTTTTCCGAAGATATTCAAAAGATCGCTTCCAGACTCTGAAACCACATCTTTGTAAAAGACCCGATTCCCGTCTTGTCAAAAATCTTACAGCCAACAAACGACCGACAGTCAAGGGGTTGGAACAGTCTTTTGGAGTGCTTGTAACTGCCTGATATATAAACTGTATTTTTTTCCTCAATGGGCCGGCAAGTTGGCCTGAAAATTGCTATTTAGCAAAGAGTCACAAGGTATTTTAATTATGTGTCAAACCATGAACCATAAGGGCACCTTGCAAGCATAAGCGCTCTAAGGAGTGATGCAATGTTTTATGGCAATTTTACAGGAAAAATGAAGCGTCAAAAAACCGCTGCGGTTGCGCCTGGCACGATCGGTCTCGATATCGGGACATCCAACATCGTTGTGTTCAAGCGAAACGGTTCAAAGGTGTCGGTGAAGATGGAGTCAAACGTCTTTTTAACCGTGCCGTCCCTGCCGCAAACAAGAAATATTCTGAACGGTAACAATATCCGGTTTCTGGATATAAATGAATCGCTTTATATTCTCGGAAATCACGCAAAGGAGTTTGCCGGCATTATGGGAGAGCGAACCCGGCAGCCCATGGAAAGCGGTATGGTGAACCTCGGGGAAGACGAAGGAATCAGGGTTATTCATACCATGCTGGACCGGCTAATTACGCCGCCTAAAAAAGAAAACGAACCGTTGTGGTTCAGCGTACCGGGTAAATCCATTGATTCCCCGGGGACTGCAATTTTCAAC
>CAYSUA010000478.1:0-5016 GCA_964433795.1 uncultured Desulfobacteraceae bacterium
GGGTGTATGCAATATTTTGGATTTTGGATTTTGGATTTTGGATTTCTTCCTTAACCATGCAATCGATGTAATCCACCATTTTTGCCGCATAGGCCTTCAGTCGATCTTCATTCCTGGCTGAAAGTACGATGATCTGAGGCTCACCTTTGAGCTTTGAGCTTTCAGCTTTGAGCTCTGAACGTTTATCCCTGAACCCTGAACGCTGAACGCTGAACCTTTCTTCCTGATACTCTTCCAGCACAACATGGGCATTGGCCCCGCCGAAACCGAATGAACTGACACCGGCTCTTCGGGGGAGCAGAGTGCCGTCGGCGTCGGTCAGGGGTTCCCATGCTTTGGTCTCCGACACTACGTAAAACGGGCTTCCCGCCAACTGAATATATGGGTTCAGCGTTTTAAAATGCAGACTGGCCGGAAGCTTCCGGTTTTTCAGGGAAAGAATCGTTTTGATCACGCCGGCAATACCGGCGGCGGTTTCAAGATGACCGATATTGCTTTTCACCGTACCCAGGCCGCAGTTCGGTTTCGTGGGCATATCTTTTCCGATTCGGGCATAGAGTTCCTTGAACGCTTTGATCAACCCGTTAATTTCCACCGGATCGCCCAAATGAGTTCCGGTTCCGTGGGTTTCGATATAGCCCACCGTATCCGGCTCAATGCCTGCCTTTTCAAAGGCATCGACCAATAATTGGGCTTGGGCCTTGGGATTCGGAGCAGTCAATGAGGCTGCGCGGCCCCCATGGTTTTCGGCCGTACCCCGAACGACGGCATAGATATGGTCTCGGTCGACAATCGCCCGGTTCAAGGGCTTCAACAGGATCGCCCCCGCACCTTCTCCCCTCACGTATCCGTTGGCGTCCTGATCGAAGGTCTTGCACCGACCGTCCGGGCTCAGCATGCCGGCCTTGTCGAAACCGATGGTCAAAGTCGGGGTCAGCAACACATTGACACCGCCGGCAATGGCCATTTCGCAGGTACCGGTCTGAATCGCTTCAATCGCACGGTGAATCGCCACCAGAGAGCTGGAACAGGCCGTGTCGATTGGTTCGCTGGGACCGTTCAAGTCGAGAAGATAGGAGATGCGATTGGCGAGCACGGAATGCGACATGCCGGTAGAGGCGTGGGGTTCGATTTCCGTCACATATTCTCTCACCACATCCATGTAGTCTCTGGAGGCCACGCCCACAAAGAGACCGGTCCTGGAGCCGGCCAGGTCCGAAGGTTTATAACCGGCATCTTCGATGGCCTTCCAGGTGATTTCCAGAAAAATTCTCTGCTGGGGGTCCATCAACTCCGCTTCTTTGGGGGAGATGCCGAAAAACAGACAATCGAATCTATCCACCTCGGTCATAAACCCGCCCCATTTGCTCAGGGTCTGATTGCCAGCCTCCCGCGGGTTTCCGTAACAGTCCCGCCAGTTCCAGCGATCCGCCGGAACTTCGGTGACAAGATCCGCTTCATTTTCAAGATGCTGCCAGAAGCGGTTCAAATCGGTTGACTGCGGCATCGCGCCGGCCATGCCGATGATGGCGACCCCGCTTCGGCCGCTGGCACCGTCTTCCGGCTTTCCCCCGGGTATGATGCGGGGTCGAAACCGGCGCTTGGATCGAGTCTCTTTTCCGTGGCCTTCTGCCACCGGTTTGTTTTCGATCTTGAAATAGACCGACATCTCCTTAGGATACTCCTGGCGGAGGTGATCCACGAGCCGATTGACGGTGGGGTGTTCGAAGAAAACCGCCGGAGTGATCCCGACCCGATACCGGTCGTTGATTTTATTAGCCAGCTCCGTCAGGCTGATGGAATCGAATCCCAGGGCATGGATCTCCTCATCCGGATCGACTTCCGCCACATCGACCCTGATCGTATCCGAAGCCAGGGTCTTCAGTTCCTTTGTGAGAGACTTCCCCAGCGCCGCATTTGTCATTGTATTCGACCGTTCCGAGGAGATCGGACCGTCGCTCTGCCCCTTGGCCTGGCCCTCGGTAGGTGTAATCGACAGTGTTTTTCGCAATCGAGCCGGATCTCCCGAAACCACCGCTACCTGCGCAGAATCGATATTGAGGGTTCGTAAAAATACCTCCAGTCCGACTTTCGAATCCAGCAATTCCATGCCGAACGATTTTAAGAGGTATGTCTGTGTCTCCGGATCTACCTGCATACCGCCCGATTGCCACAATGGCCAGTTTATCGACAGCGTCTTTCCGAAACGTCGTTTTTCCGCACGCCGCATCTCCCGCAGTTTCGCGAAACCATCCAAAAATCCGTTGGCAAACGCATAATCGGATTGGCCGGCATTGCCGAATACCGATGTGATGGAAGAAAACAGGCAGAAGAAATCGATCGGCTCCGTTTTTACCGCCTCGTCCAGGCAAACCGTTCCGAATACTTTGGGAGCCAGCACGGAACCGGCGTCCTTCACCGACTTGTTATGGAAATAGGCGTCTCGTATCAGACCGGCTGCGTGAACGATGCCGTTTACGGCTTTAAACCGGGCCTTGGTTTGATCAATGACCGCCTCAACATCTTTACGGCGGGTGACATCGCCGCGGATATAGAGCACCTCGCTGCCCATGGCTTCCAACGCGTCGATCCGCTCCGTCTTTTCCCGATCCAAGGGGGAACGACCGACCAGGACCAGTCTGGCCCGCACCCGTTCAGCCAAATATTCCGCCAGGAGCATGCCCAAACCGCCGGCGCCGCCGGTCAGCACGTATACCCCTTTTTCTTTAAACGGGAGTTGGGGGCCGATCTCGGCCGGTGGGTCGATTTCCTCCACCCGCTGAATCCATCGTTCCTCTCCCCGATACTCAACGGCGATGCCGTCCTGGGAGAAAACCATATCGTCAAACAAATCGGATACCTGATCAAAGTCGGACAATCCGACCGTCTTTATGATGAGTTTTGAGGTTTCGAGTATAATCGTTTTGGCAAAACCGGATAGTGCCGCGTATTGCGGTTGACAGGTTTCAGGTGGATTCAAATAGACGTAAACCAACTGTATGGGATCTTTCGGTTTTGTGGCCGCCAGGCTTTTGCTGAGATGAAAAAGAGAGTAAAATCCCTTTTCCAAGGCAGCGGTGAGCAGGGTCGGGTCGGCGGTATAGGTCGCCTTGGACCACAAATGCAGGATGCAGGAGACAAAGATATCCCGATCTTTCAAGGCCGCCAGCAGTTTCCGATAATCGTCCGCCGTATCGGGATGAATGATATAGGTCCGGTCATCTATCTGTTTGAAAGTTTCACCCGGTTTCACCAGGATAAGCCGGCCCCCGCCTGAAGACGGTTTCCAGTATCGATCCGTCAGTTCCTCAAACAGAGATTCGGTGTCGTCAAAGAGGAGACCGTTTCCGGATGAATCTCCATGGGCCGGCGGTATGTCCGCATCCTTCCGCTTCCACACGTTTCGGCAGTAGATGGGACCGGGGACTTCGATATCCGCTTCCCCGGTGATCCGAAGCGTCTTGAACAGTCGAATGCCCTCCTCCGGGGAGACCCGACCGTCTCTGATCATTTCAAGAAGTTGGTCTTGGCTTATCACAGTCCGTTCCATTCTGTGACCTCATTATTTCTCATCATCGCACGGTCCTTTTGCCGCCCCTGCCGATGATATGTTTCGCATCATCCACACCGACGGTCCCGTCCGCCACGCCATGAAACAGGGCCAACAGCTCTTGATCCGAAGATTCGGCCGGCCCGGATTCAAAGACAACCGGTTGAACCGCTTTCACAGTATAGTTGTCTATCTTGACGACAACCTGTCCGCCATCATCCAGTATCAGGATGTCGAATCGCCTCATCCCGGCAGCATCGGAATCCGCTTTGCGCCTGACATAGACGTAACAGGTGTCGTTTAAGGGTTTATGCCACGTCAGTTCGTCCAAAACGAAGGGGAGATGGCCTATGGGCGCCCGGTCCGAATCGTCTGGGTTCAAGACACCCATCACCGTCTGCAACGCACCGTCCAGAAGCGACGGGTGGAGCACAAAAGCATCGAACCCGCTTTTGAGCGTATCGGGCAATGTCAGATGGGATAAGGCCTCGCTCCCGTTTCCATGAAGCGATCGGATGGTTTGAAATCCCGCTCCATAGTCGAACCCTAAAGATCGAAACATCTCATAACATTGATCGCCGTCCCATTTCTCGCGGCATCGGGATCGGACCGCATCCATGTCGATGGTTTCCAACGGGGCCGCGTCGATCTCCTGACAACTCAGGCTTCCCTGCGCATGGACACTCCGGTTTCTGTCCGCATCGACGGTCGTCACCTCGAAGGCGGCCTGGTCCCCGTCCGGACAGAGGGCGATATGAAGGTCGCAGCCGGTTTTTGAAACCCTCAGGGGTTTCGGCCATACGATTCGGCTGAGTCGACGCACCGCCCGCTCTTCTGCGATTTCGCCTGCCGCCAGCGCCATTTCGAGATATGCGACACCCGGCAGCAGATGATCCCCATCGATGACATGATCGGCGAGGAAAAACTCATTTCCCGTAAGGTGTGTTGTAAATTTCTGTTCTTTAAAGGTCGAAGCGTTTCTGCCCACAAGCGGATGAAGTTTTACGGCAACCTCCGTGTCATCCGCTTCTCCGCCCGCAGTCGGCTTTATCTCGGTGATCCAGTGCCGCTCTTTTGCAAACGGATAGGTCGGTATCGACACTCTGCCCGGTATCTGATCTCCATTCCCATATAGCTGCTTCCAGTTAAACTCGATGCCGGACACCCAGAGCTTGGCGAGTTTCTCGTAATTCCGCTGCTCGATGATACGCCTGAGGAATTCTTCGCCTTCCACACCATCCACCAGCAGTTCGGCCCGATCCTTATCCGCCTTGACGTTTCCGCGATACAAGCCGTCGGTTGCGCCCGGGTTTTGTATAAATCGGTGAAGCTTCAGTCTCAGGTCATCCATATCGGAGACGACCATGGCCAACCGTTCCGTCATGGCCTCCCGGCCCGTCTGGAGAGTGTAAGCAATATTTTCGATTTTCGATTTTCGATTTTCGATTTCTTCCTTATCCATGCAA
>CAYSUA010000479.1:0-4996 GCA_964433795.1 uncultured Desulfobacteraceae bacterium
CATCATCGACATAGATGGCATGTGGGAGAGGACCATCGTCCTCATGAGCTTCAGCAAGACTTTCGCGTGGACGGGTTGCAGGGCGGGTTATATCATCGCAGACCCCGAGATGCTTAAGGCGATCTCAGCTGTGCCCGTTGGCATCTGCAGTATGCCTGTTCCCTTCCAGAAAGCGGGCATCGTTGCGCTTGAGAAGGGCTGGGATTTCGTCGAGGAGATGAGGGTCGAGTTCAAGAAGAGGCTTGACTACATGGTCGAGAGGCTCAACTCAATCGAGGGAATAAGATGCGCGTACCCACAGGGTGCGTTCTACGTGTTCCCTGACATCAGCTCCCTGGGCGTCCCGTCCATGAAGTTCGCCATGGACTTTTTCATGCAGGAGAAGGTCCGCTGTGCCCCTGGCTCCAGCTACGGCGAGATGGGCGAGGGACACATCAGGTTCGCGCTCGTAAGGCCCATTGAGGACCTGTCGGAGGTCTGTGACAGGCTAGAGAGGTTCATCAAGAACCTGCCACCCCAGGCACCTCCTACGGTCCCTTAATTCCCTTTTTTGTGAAAAACTGGTTACCTATTTCTATGCGAAAATTTTTGGTGACGTACACTTTTGTATGTAATTCTTTTTTAAACAAGCCGTTATCGGGCTTGTTTTTACGAAACAAGGCTAGGAAGGGCTAGGGTGCTGGTACCCCCCCCCTCCCCCCATGTGAAAAAACTACTCGATTCTCTCAAGCTTGAATACTACAGGCCTGAGCCCGTCTGTGCAACAGCTGACCATGCTTCCTGGCTTGTTGATCCACCGGAAATCTCCCCCAAGGGCCAGGTGGGCTACGTCCCTCTGTATATCGGCCCAGGCCCAGCTGCAGAAACCCTCAGGCATGGCCATTCCTGTGCTGAGGTGCTCTTTATCCATCTCGACAACGTCGCACACGGGGTTCATGTCTTCTGCGGCAAGTTCGTCGAAGACCTCGCCTGGCTTGAGCTTTGCTACTACGGTGATCTTTACGTCTGGCATTGTAATCAATGGGTTTTGTGCGAGTTGTGTATAAAAGACCTGTTAAATACACCGTTGGACGAGGTTTTCTCTGATTGTTATGGGAAGGAACAAGAAATATGACGGTTACAAGGCCTTCCAGTACCTTGAGCCTGGGAGGGACTACAAGGAGTTCAAGCTGAGGGAGGCCGTGAAAGACGAGTGGTGGGAGCCAGTCCCACTGAGTAAAACCGAGGAGGAGCGTTTCGAGGAGGTTATGACCAAGAGCGTGGTCATGGACCTCCACGCACACATCGAGATAAGCCCCGAGGACCCCTACGAGATCAGGGAGTACGACCAGGAGGGCAGGAACTTTATCGCCTACGAGGCGCTCTCAAGATCGGGGCTTGACTGCGTGTTCGACAACATGCAGGACGGGAGCAGCTTCGCAAACACTAAGCACGGCTGGGACTGGAATGGCACAATCCACGACCTTGGGATGCATCTGGCGGATATAGCCAAACAGGATTTCCTCATCCACTGTAAGAGAACGGAGGACATCGAGACCGCCCACAGGGAGGGAAAACTCGCCTGGGTCGCGGTCTTGGAGTCTGCCAGCTGTATCGAGAACGAGGTTGACAGGCTGGACATCCTCTACGGCCTCGGCGTACGCAGCATCGGCATCAACTACAGCGAGTCCAACATGCTGGGTAGCGGCCTCAAGGAGCACGCAGACGGAGGGTTGACTGATTTCGGCTATGACGCCCTTGTTAGGATGAATAAGCTTGGGCTTCTGGTTGACGTAAGCCACGTTAGCGACGGGACGGCTTTGGAGACCATCGAGCTGAGTAAAGACCCGATAATCGTCAGCCATGCAGGTGTTAGGACCTTGACACCCACCACCAGGATGTTCCCAGACGAGGTGATCCAGGCGCTAGGGGAGAAAGATGGTGTTATGGCCATAGAGGCGGCCCCGAACCTCACGGTCACTGAGAAGAATCCGCTACACGGCATTGACAGCTATATGGAACACATAGAGTATTGCATTGATCTCATCGGGATCGACAATGTGGCCTGTGGACCCGATACCAACTATGGAGACCATGTGGGATTGTACCTTACGAACCTTGAACGCCACGGACAACTCGGACTGGGTCACTACACGAGGCCAGGGAAGGAAGGCGGTAGCAAGTTCCTGGGGATAGATATGAACTTGGAGCAGCTGAAGGAGCTAAAGTACGTCAGGGGAATGGAGAACCCCACCGAGTGCCTCCAGAACGTGTGCCGCTGGATGATAAAACACGGGTACAGCGACGAAGAAATCGGGAAGATAATAGGTAAAAACGGGCTGGAGCTAGTCAAGAAGGTCTGGTAGGGTCCCCTACTGTTTAGGGGTCTTCTCCCAGTTCTCCTCGGCAATGGCAAGAGGTACCTCAACTCCCTCAGGCAAGGGGGTCGTGTAGGTCTTACCACCTAGCCTAGTCAGGTGATCCTCTTTCGCCTTGGCTAAGACCTTCTCATCTGTCAGCAGCTCTAGAGCTACTCCTGACATGGTTTTGGCTGCGAACACGAGGCTCTTGTGTCCGATGCTTGAACCTGATGTGGCTACGAACGCCCAGCTGTGGCCGGGCGCGCCCAGGACGGCGCTTGTTGTCCCGAACTCGATTGTTGGGCATATCCAGCTGATGTCCCCCACGTCGCTGCTTCCGGGGCTCGTCTCCCCGTCGCCCAGCGGGTCAAGGATGTCAGTCATGAGGTGTACGTCCCTGTACTTTTGGTACTCAGGGATCTTGTTCCTCTTGAGGGCGTCCATCTTGGCGTTAACACTAAAGTTGCTTGCTATCTCCTTTGCGAACGCCAGCTCCTTCTCGCTCCACTCGGGGGCTCCAACCTCCCTCATGTTCTTGACCACGAGCTCCGCCAGTGGCTTGTTGGGGATGATGTTGTACAGGGCGTCGAGGAACAGCACCTCCAGCTCAGTCTCGGTCATCAACGCGGCTCCCTCCGCTATCTTGAGTATCCTCTTGTAGATGGGGTCAAGCTGTTCCCTCTCGGGTGCCCTGATGTAGTACCAGCTTCGGGCGTAGTCTGGGACAACGTTGGGCTGGCCTCCGCCCTCCTCGATGACGTAGTGGATACGCGCGTCGCTGATAATGTGCCGGTGTTCATGAGCTCGATGGCGTCCAGCGCGCTCCTGCCCATCTCGGGGTTACCAGCTGCGTGGGCTGTCTTGCCCCGGTAGATGAACTTCACTCCGTTGACGGCTGTGCTTGATTTCAGGCTCGCGCCGTTCATGCTTGAGGGGTGGTGGCTGAGGCAGGCGTCCAGACTGTCATAGTGACCGTCCCTGGCCATGAAGACCTTGCCGCCGTAGTTCTCCTCGGCTGGTGTCCCGAAGAACCGGATGGTTCCGGGGAGCCCTTCCTCCTCCAGTAGGTACCTGAGGCCGACGACCACGGCCAGTGCCGTTGCGCCGTGGACGTTGTGCCCACAGCCGTGACCCGGTGCGCCTTTGACCAGGGGGTCCTGCTTTGAGGATATCTTGTTACTGATGCCGGGCAGGGCATCGTACTCGCCCTGGAACCCGATTACGGGCTTCCCTGAGCCCCATTCAGCTACGATCGCGGTGGGCATCTTTGCGACACCCAGTTGAACCTTGAATCCATGCTTCTCCAGTCTCTCGGCCATGAGTTTGCTTGATTTTGTCTCGACGAGACCCAGCTCTGCGTACTGCCAGACCTTGTCCGCTACCTCGATGAACTCGTCCTTGTGCTCATCGATCCATTTCCATGCCTTTTCCTTTAGCATACCATTGAGTTGCCGGATGAGTGTAAAAGATTGGCGTAGGGCAGCCCAGTCCGACCAAAGCACCAGTCTGAAGAATTGGTTCCTCCCCTGATAATTTGCCCTCTGCACAAGCAGAACCGTAATTCTGCATAATGAAAAATGAGTATAACTATTAATGGATTGTTGGAAAAAACTGAACCTAATGAGGGACAGTTGAGATAAAAGATAGGGTTACTGTTTGCCCTTGAGCTTCTCGGACATCTCACGCGCCATCTCAAGTGGTGGCTTCCTGTCAGGGTCACCGACAGGCGTGTAAGTCTGACCTTCGAGCCGCATCTTGTGCTCCTCCTTGACTTCTTTGAGTAGCTCAGGCTTGGTCAAGAGATCCAGCACGCTTCCAGCCATGGTCTTGGCGGCGAAAATCAGGCTCTTATGCCCAAGGCTGCTCCCGCTGCAGGCTACAAACTGCCAGCTATGACCCGGAGCTCCGAGAACGTTGCACGCAGTGCCGAACTCGATGGCCGGAGTGACCCAGCTCACATCCGCCACGTCGGTGCTTCCCGCCATCGTCTCGCCGTCGCCCAGCGGATCCAGAATATCGGACATAAGGTCAACGTCGAGGTATTTCTCCCAGTTGGGAACCTTGAACCGTCTGAGACCAGCCGCCTTGTGCTCTTTTGGCACCGATTTCGCTATCTCGGCGGCGAAAGCATAGTCCTCCTCGCTCCACTTGGGGCCTCCCACAGCACGCATGTTGGCGGTAACTGTCTCGGCCAGCGGCCTGTTTGGGATGAGGTTGTAGAGTCCTCCCGAGTGGTCGATCTTTAGCTCTGTCTCAGTCATCATGGCAGCCCCTTTTGCGATCTTCTTGATCCTCTCATAAAGTGGATCGACCTGGTCCCTCCGTGGTGCCCTGATATAGTACCAGCTACGCGCGTAATCGGGCACCACGTTAGGCTGGCCTCCTCCCTCCTCGATAACGTAGTGGATCCTAGCCTCCTGAATAATGTGCTCTCTGAGGAAGTTGACGCCGATGTTCATGAGTTCGATGGCGTCAAGGGCGCTTCTGCCCATCTCGGGGTTCCCCGCAGCGTGGGCAGTCTTCCCGTAGTAATGGAACTTGACGCCGTTTGTCGCGTTGCTGCTGACGAGCCCCGCCATATTCATGCTCATAGGGTGGTGACCGAAGACCGCCTCAACGTCGTCGTAGAGTCCCTCCAGAACCATGAAGACCTTGCC
>CAYSUA010000480.1:0-1007 GCA_964433795.1 uncultured Desulfobacteraceae bacterium
CCGCTGTTTCAAACGCCTTCAAATAGCAGCCCTCGCTTTCAAAGAAAATGCTGAGAGAATCCCTGATCCATTCATCGTCATCAATGAGCAACATTTTCATATTTCTGAGTTTCTTGTACAGATCCACGCCGATAAAACCTATTTTTGCTGATTTTGTTATTTTTTGTATTCTGAGGCTTATTTGTTTTACTAATTCTATTTGCAGCAAATATGCCAATCAACCAGAAATCGGATATTAAACATTAAATCAATAAGTTATATGAAGATAGGAATGTTGGATGTATTCAGACGTAAAAGGAAATTAGAAGAATTTCGAAATATCCGTTTGTAAAAATTCGAAATAGGTGTTGAGTACTGCGTATCGGGTATTGGGTACTAGGGGATAGGTGGTAGACGGGAGTTTAGAGCGGGTTCGGGGACGAGGCCGGGAACACCGCTGTTTGTCTCTCTTCCAGAATAGTCATAACTCTGACCAGATAACCGATAATCAACAAACCACAATTGGTCATCATGGAAAACAGGTTAGTCATTCCTGAAGCTCACTTCATGATCGGCATTGGGCTTCAAGATTAATCTTGGCCTTCTACATCCTCCCGCTTCTTAAAATCGATATGAGCAACCAAAATCCCATGGCGCCTGCAACGATAAAACCAACCAGTCCGATAACCGGTATCTCATGCCACTTGGGCGGAATCCCCGAAAGGACGATAAGACCGGAGCCGATGACTAAAGAGGCCAATACAATGGCAAAGGCAATACGGTTGCTGATCCTGTCAAGGGTGAAAAACATCGGATCCAATCCCCGATGCTCAAATTCCATTTTTACTTTACCCTGTCTGGTTTGCCTTAATATATCACGAACTTCTCCCGGGATTTCCTTTAAGAGGGTTAATAAATCGGTCCCCGTGATTGCACGATGGAGTCGCTGAGCATTGATTTAGCCATTCAAACCGAAAAAACTCCTCGACCCCTCCTTTCACCGATCAGGCCACCTTTTTCAGTGCGGT